>JACKAK010000003.1:300000-453263 GCA_020635115.1 Halobacteriovoraceae bacterium
TCCATGTATTTGCTTGTTGAAACAAAGCAAATTACATTGAATCGATCCATCGTTATTTGTCCCTGTCTTGTATACTTTACATTCAGAAATAGTTTGTTTTCTGCAAAACTCTTTTGCAATGCATGTCATGGAAGGAGATTTATTACAATATTCAGGATTATCTATATTGGTTCTATGTGCCTCACATCTTCCAGTACTTTCATGACAACATAGAGAGGAACATTGAAAATCAGAAGAACAAGATTCTCCGATTGAAAGGTTTCCTTGAGCAGGTGAATCGCCCATACACTGAGCAACAAGAGATTTGTCCCAACATCTTCCATTAAAACAGCAGTCACCAGGTGAACATGTTGCATCGCTTGAACAATACTGAGTTGCAGAATTTAAAACATCTTCACCATCGTTATCATCGCTAGAGGTGATCAATTGTAGTTTAAGTTGTTTCGATGTACTGAGAATTGTTTCTTGTTTTGTACTCGGGTCAATTTTTATTATCTCAATCGTTGCACTTACATTACAGCTTTGAATCCCTTCATTAGTATTTTGATCATAATAGCGCATTCTTAGATTACATCCATCCATGTACTCACTTTCTCCAGCTATTGGAAGAGTTTTAAGAGAGGAAGGATAATCTGTCCCGCCAGCACCTAAAAAATGTGGTTCGCTTCTTCCAAAGTAACTAATATTTGCATCTAAATTCAATTTACCACTTCGTGGGAAGAGAAATGAATGGATACCATTAAAGCCACTTGTGTCTCCTGCAGATATTTGAAATAAACCAGTTGGACGAACTCCAACAGACACTTCTGAATAAAGAGCGTCTCCAGAGATTTCCCAGATATCGGTGTTTAAAGTTCTATAGGGGCCTTTATAAAGATAGTTGTTACCACCAATCTTTATGGACTGCCCGTTGATAGAAAGAGAAGATATTGAATCATCAGGAACAATAATAGATATCAGATTATTAATGTCTACATTGTCAGGTAAACACTTTCTCAATTTTTCAGCATCGCTTGGGGCATATCCAGTACCAGCACTAAGGGCCATTTGAGGATCAGAAACTGTTAGGGCCACACCATTATCATATAGGCCAGAATCTTTTACTTTTGCATAGGCATAAAGACATTTATCTCCGGTACTACTGCAACTTGTAGAACTCAAACTTGTAAAAGTTGGATCATCTACAAGTTTTAGCCCTCGACAATAGAGTTTATTATCCCTAGGGTCATTAGTAGCAGGTAGATCTTCAACACCATCACTATCGGAGTCATAGTTATTGTAATCATAGAGATCATATATTAATCTAATATTCTCAAACGGCTGTTCATTAAGATCTAGTATTAACACATCAGTACTTGTAGAATTTGTCAGTCCTGGAAGAGAGCCCTTTGAAACAGTTGCTTCAACAGTTACAGGAGATCTGTCTCTACCAAAGTTAAAACGCACACTCACAAGTTCTTCTACAAGTGAGCCTAGATTTATACCAGTGATTGCCAGAGTACCACGATAATTTTTAGGAATTGTTAACTTACTGACATAGGTTCCATCATAGGGATCAACTAAACTAGACATTTCATATTGAACACTACCAAGACCTGTATCTGAACTCGAAAGTCCACCATCATTTGTAGGGCCGGATGAATTTCCACCTGAAGAATTATTTGAACCGTCTCCTACATTTTTACTCTCATCTACTGTACCTAAGATTTCAGATGCTTTTTTCTTCCCATTTCCCTGTCTTGCACTATCCACACATGAATTAGATGTAATAAGAAATAGACTTATCTGGAAAAAAAGGAAAATTGTATTTTTGGACTTCGCTCTTCTCATCACTTTCCCCTATCGGACGAACCCCTTATGGCCTTTACGAATATTGGCCTTATTTGCTCTATTTTAAGCCCATTTTTATTTCCCCGGTTTATAAGTAGTTGAAAGCTCCTCATAAAATTGTCTTTTCAACAAGTTAGATATCTCCTCTTATAGATTAAATTTGTTTGAGAGTGCCAATTATTGATGGTAATAGATCATCAATCGGTGCAATAAGGAGTTTAGATTTTGAAAACGATAACTGCAATCCTTGGACTCACTCTTTCATTTTCAGTCTTTTCAAGTACTTATCCTTTCAAGATGGGAGTGTATGTTGGTCAGAAAATGTCACCATTTCTAAGGTATTTAAATGGTAAGCCTTGTGAATTAGAAATTGTTTACATTGAAGAAAACGGAGATCTTGAGGTGATATACGATAATGAGAGATACAATCTAATAAAAAAAGAAAACATCTATCCGGGTGATTATCTCTATGAATCAAAAAAGACCCAGAGTATTCTTTTTAGCAAAGAAAAAGTTCCTTCATTTATCATATTTGCTTATACTGATGGACCAGCGTACAGAAGCGCCTCCTCAATGTGGGATTGTACAATGCTTAAGAGAAAAAGATGAGAATCTAGTCCATTTTTAAAAATTCTTTAAGCACTTTAGTTGGATATGAACCACTCAGACCATTTTCTTCAGCCTTTTTTAGGGCCTCTTCTTTAGATAATTTATGATCCTTATAAAAATGGGCCCCAAGCCATATACCTACTCTTCCTCCCGAAGCACAGTGAATAAGTACACCACCTTTTTTACGACTATCAACGACTTGATTAGTTATTGTATCGATAGTTTCTTGACTGAAATTTTTAATATTAAAAGGTATATTGAAATATTCTAGTCCTTGCTTCGTTACAAGTTTCTTTTCAGAAGCTTCATCATGTTCATTTTTTTGTCTTATATTAATAACGGTGGATATGCCTTTTGATTTCAAAAGAGAGATTTCATCATCTGTAATCTGTCCTGAAAAATAAAGGTTTTTATACTGATAGAGTTTTGTTTTGAAATCTGCTGCTCCCAAAATCCCAGAGATAAAGACCAAGAATAATAGATATTTCAACATGCAATTTCCTATTGTTAAAGGAATATATAATGTTTAATAGTCTGCCATTGAAAAAACGAAAGTCAATTTAAATAAATTTTTGAATAATCTGTTCAAATATTTCTTGAGGGTAAGCACCTTTTAAAGGTATACCATTGACAATAAATCCAGGAGTTCCTTGAATTTCAAATTTTTTTGCCTCTTCAATGTCCTCATTTATACGTATCAATAATTGTTTTGAGCTTAAATCTTTATTCAATTTATTCAGATCAGCTCCTAATTCTTTGGCAATTTTATTAAAATATTTTTGTCCCTTTTCGGCTGATCTCATTTCTTCAAAAAGTTTATCATGAAATTTAAAAGCTAGCTCATCACTTTGCATTCTTAAAGCTTCAAAATATTTTGCCGCAGGCATGGCCAACTCATGAAACTCAAGAGGAAGATGTTTGTAAACGAATCTAACTTTTTGAGGATATTTCTCCAAGATGGCCTTAATAGTATGGTAACTTTTAGCACAATAACCACACTGAAAATCTGAATATTTTACTATTGTGATAGGTGCATTAATATTTCCCCGAATGGCCTCATTTTTGCGAATATTTGGTTTAAGAGGATTTTTTGCGTAATATTCTATTGATTTCAAAAGATTTTCTTTTTGAGTATCTCTTTGAACTTGTTGCATTTTCATTGCAGCACTTTGAAAGGCCTCAATGAACTGTTCTGGGTGTTCTTTAATAAGTTCACTTACTAAAGTTGGATCTTCGGCCAATGTTTCTTTAAGTTGTTTTTTAAAACTCTGATTTGTCTGACAAGAAACCACGAAAACTGCTAGAAAAATTAAGAGAACAATATTTGTGAAGAATTTCATATTTACTCCTATGCAAAATCACAGTTATCATATTGTCAGAAAGTAAAATAAATATGTTGGCCAAATGTAAAATCCTTGTAAAAAAACTAATCAAATTTCAATCTGTAGCCAATTCCCCTGACAGTTTCAAAATTTAGGGCCGGTAACTTTTGTCGTAATTGTAAAATATGTGTGTCAACTGTTCGCGTTGTTGGATAATTATCGTAGCCCCAGACCTTATTAAGAATTTCTTCACGTGAAAATACACGATTAGGAGTATCAACAAATAGTCTCAAGAGATCAAATTCCATTTTTGTCATTTCGACTAACTTATCTTCATGAAAAACTTCTCTTGTACTAAGATCAATCCTTACAGGTCCCAGATCAATTTGTTCCTTGGGAGCTTGTTCTTGAGTTGATAATGTGTGCTTTAGCTGAGCTTCTCGCAATTGAACTCTAATTCTTGCGGCCAACTCTCTAGGTTCAAAAGGCTTAGTCATATAGTCATTGGCTCCTGTTTCAAGGCCTAAAATCTTATCTACAAGTTCTGTTCTGGCCGTGAGTAGAATAAAGGGTAAAATCGTGTTTGATTTTCTAGTTTCACGCAAAAAATCTATTCCTTGTCCATCAGGAAGCATCCAATCTAAAATAACTAAATCAAAATTATCCCTATTTACCTTATTGGCCGCATCCAAATCTTGAACGAGAGTTGTATTCATTCCCTCACCTTGTAAGTATTTTTGAATTGAAGGCCCTAAGTTTTGATCATCTTCAACTATTAGAATTCTTGGATTCATTTATTTTACTCCTTATATTTTTCTGTTAACTTTCTTTCAAAGGAAAATAAAGTTTGAATACAGAAGGTTTTTTTATGTAGGTAATTTTGCCACCAATTTCTTTCATCACAGTATATACAATATTTAATCCGAGGCCACTACCTTCAGACTTATTTCCTTTTACAAATGGTGAAACTAACTCCTGCAAAGAATATTCAGCTCCAGGGCCACTATCGAGAACATTTACAATTAAATGATTCTTATCACTATCAATCGTAACAGTAACTGGAGCTTTACCATGAGCAAAAGCATTTTCAATTAAGTTCTTTAAACATATTCCAAACCAATAAGTATCCATTTTCATCTGCAAATCATTTTTTAGAAGATTTAAAATGAAATTCTCATTGTGATCTTCGAAAAAAGGTGCACAAACTGACTCTGAAAGTTTATTAATAGACTCGACATCAGTTTTATTTAAAAAAATTAATTCTTTGCCACGTGAGGCATTTAAATAATTCTTACTTTTCTCTGTTAATCTTTGCAATCTATAGACGTCATCGCAAAGTCGAAAAAAGCTATCTTGAACATTTTCTCCAATTTCGTTGTAATGTTTTTTCATTTCCTCAATCTGCAACAACATACTTGCAACGGGTGTTCTAAATTCATGAGACAAAACCTGCAAGGCCATTTTCCTTCTTTCATCTTCTAATCGAGCTGATTTCAATCGTGTAAATAGAATGATAATAACGAGAATAATAATGGCCAAAGATCCAATAAAAAAAACTATCGTTGATGTATTGGCCAGTGAATAAAGATGTTTTAGATTGTATTCCCAACAAATATTTCCATCACGATAAAAGCATTTTCTACCAGATTGATAGTCCTTAAGTTGATAGGGAGAGTTTTGCACATACTTTTTAAAATCTTTTAAAAGATAAACATCATAGATGGATTCATCATAAAGTCCAAAGGAACGAATGAAAGCATAATTTGTTCCGGCCAGAAAACGTTGATTTTTTAGAAGGGATTTAATTCCATCTGGGCCTAAGTCATAAAAAAAGGTAAAGGGCTCACCAAGTTGCGGAAGTTCATTAAAATACGAATCAACCTCATCAGCGTGAAAGTAATAGAAGTATCGTTTTATCCATTCAAGTCTTCTCTTCTCTTTAGTCAACATCCTATAGGCAAGTAAGGCATAACTTTTTCCACTCGGGTGAATATAAGGTGCGGTTGAGAAGAATCCCTTTGGTAATAAGCGTCTTCGATTACAACGAAAATCTTCCCATACTTCGACTTTAGTCTGTAGAATGCCAGTGAAAGCACCAAAATCGTAGACCTTTTGCTCACAGCTCCTATCAGAAGAAAATATGGAATCTTCCGCATGTGCAGCATCCTTTGGGAAAGTATAGCTGGATTCAATTAATGAAATCTTATTGGGTCCAACAACCTGCATGGAAAGATCAACCTTTGCAATGGCCTCATTTTGATGTTGAAAATCTATTTTAAGTCTATCGATCTTAACACTATCATCATATGTCGGACGGTATGAGCCTTTTAAAAAAAGTGCAAAATAACCGGTGCTAAAGGCCATAAGAATCGCCGTCAATGTCAATACAATATAAACCTTCATCAGGGGCCTTCCATATGGTTTTAGAAATAATTCATAAACCTAGTGTATCTTAGGTGTTAATGATGTGTTAATTGTCAATTTGCTGTTAAAATTTACACTTAGCGAGAAATTCCTTCAAAACTTCGTAGGCTCTTGTTTTTGCGAACAAAGGGGACTGTAAAAAGTCTATTGTGAAATGAAATATATACCCCAGGAGAGACTATTTTAGCTGCATAAAGAGCTTCTGTCACATTTTGAGTAGCATCTGAGTCTTCAAATCCCATAGGTTTCATTGCGCCAGTGAAAATAATTGGAACCTGTGGGGTTCCAAGTTCCTTTAGGCAAAGAGAAGCAGTTTTTACCATACTATCTGTTCCGTGAAGCACTACAATTGGACAATCATTCCATAATTGGTTTTTAATTGACTTAACTAAGAAATCTCTTTCGTCTTCAGTCATTAATAGTGAATCTTTCGAAAGTACTGAAAAAACATCCAGTTGTGTATAATGAAGTCTTAATTTTTTGGTAATGAGTTCTTTAATTTGGGATTCCCTGTTTTCAAGTGTTCCATCAAATTCATCATAAGTTTTCTCAATTGTCCCGCCAGTCGTTATTAGTACAATTTTTTGTTTTGAATTAATGTTTTTAGCTTTTTTCTCTTTTTCCTGCATTGCACTATCCGGAGTAATATTGTTGTAATACATTTACATATCTAGGATCATATACACTAAAAATTAATATTTCTCTCCTAAAAACTGATCTTGGCAATATTTATTAAGTTTAAATTTATCAAGTGTAAAATGGCCGTCTTTTCCTTGAGAAAATGGGGACTTCTGAGTGAAACGATTTTTCCAAATATCAAAAAGAGATGCACTCATACGATAGGCCATAAAAAGTAAAAAACCATTTGCAAAAGTTAAAAGTTCAAAATGAAGTAAAGTATACGAAAACAGACCAAAAAGAACTGTATTAAAAAAGAACCCAATCCAATACATTCTATGGCCATCAAAAAGATGAAAAGCATTGAGACGTTTGATTGTTGCATTTTGAGCATTCTTAAGGTCTTCGCCCTGATATATAGAATCAAGACCCTTAACAAATTTTACCATCATGGCCTGTGAATAATAGTCTTTTTGATAATCATTAAATCTTTGTTCTTTTTTAACTCCTCTAATGAGCATGAGAAGTTCTTCTAACTTTTCATAATAATTTTTACCTCTATATTTTTTAATATCTTCAATAAGGTCTTTAACTTGATTTTCAAGATCAAATAGTGTTTTGTTTTCATTAATATTAAATTCGTCAAAAGACTTCTTAATTTCATCGAATTTAAACCATTTGTTGATATTTCTTGAATTAAAAACATTTGAATCATTAGACATTCCAACTTGGAAACCAAACAGAGTAATGTAACTTGTTACTATCCCTTGTGGAATAGTACCAGTCAAAAATACGAATGAATTTATAATGAGGGCCAGAACAGAAGCTCTAAGGAAAAATGCTTTTCGAGATGAATTTTTTAAACTTTTATATTTTCCAAATACATATTTTTTGAACTGTGCTAAATTTTTATCTATCAATCGTTTTTTTTCTAATTGCGTTTGAGGATCTGTGGTGTGAAGTGAAAAGTAGCTCAATAATTTAAAGTGTAAAAGTTCTTCAAATTGCACCATAAACTGCTTATAAAGGTCTGGATGCTTTATCCCAAGTTTATTAAGGTTCACTAAACTTTCGTTCAAATCTAAATAGTATTCTTGCAGTTCATTCTCGTGAGAAAAATCGATCTTAAGTAATTTTTGTAAAGTTTGTTGTGTTCCTTCTAAAAAAGTCTGTCCAGAATCATCTTTAGATTTTATTGCATTGTTTTCTTGGAATTGTTGATAAGATCGAATAGCTTCTTCATCATTTCCTGCGATAACAGATGTCTCTTTAGCGTTGAATGTTGGAAATTGTTTATTTATTATAGTGTTAAATTTTTTCTTAAATTTTTCATACTCATCTTGATGAAATTTTCCTATTTCATATAACCTATTTAATTTATCCATATAAATATTCATAATTTCAGTTTGAAATATTAAATTCTTATTACTTATCATTATAAACTGATTAAAAATAACTTCCCCATGTCTAAGAAATTTGTCCCTATCTTTTGAATCAATTGGAATTTCATCTTGAACGTCACTGTCATTAACTGAAATTTCTCTCATAAAAAGAAAATCTTCATCTAGTGACAAAGAAACTAAAACCTTCTCTATTTTTTTTGTAAATTCAAGATATTCCTTTGGATATTTTAGTCCCCAATCTGCATATTTTTTTATATTTAATTGAAATTCACTCAATTTCGCCTGGCCCAATTTTGTAAGTAATTCGTCAAATTTCCGAGGAGAATCTTCAATTAAATTTATAAGTTCTTCAGAAAGTTTTTGAAACTGCTCTAATCCAACTAAGTGAGCTTCAGTTACTTTTTCAGAAGCTTTATTCTGTTTATTCTTTTTGGGGACATTGATTTCTGGTTGAACTATTTTATAAATATCGCTAGAAATGACAACATCAAGTTTTCTTTTGAATAACTTATAGGAATCGGGGAATTTCTTTCCAAATTCAGTAAGCTTTCTCATTTTATCAGATATGGTGTTCATTAATTCGATTTTATAAAAAGCTTCCTGGTTAATTAATAGTTTTAATTCTGAAATTAATTTTTGGGAGTTTCTTTTAAATTTTATTTTTGCTGTGTTTTCTTGGATTTTTGAAGTTTTTTCGCTCAAAGGAATTTGCCCATTTTTACTTAATATAAGCTCTATGAAAGTTTTGACTTCACGTGGTTGATGTTCAATTTCATTTAGAATTTTATGAACAAAAGAATTATATTCATCAGGAAAATCCCCTCCAGAATCAACATGTGTTGATAACTTTTTTTTATAACCATTCAACTTTTTCTCATAAATTTTTGGAAACTCCTGATCAAAATTTCTCTTAGAGGCCGATAAATCTTCGAGGATTTCTTGCGACAATTTATTAAAATCTTCTAAAGATAATTTTTCATACTCACTTCCAATTGCATAGACAGTCACTTGATTGAAAAAAAGAACTACAGATATCAAATACTTAAGAAAATTCATAAAATCTCAATTTTGTTAGTTTGGAATTGATTTAACACTATTTTAAAATTGATCCAAACGAAAGGAGGTTTTTATGTAGTAAATACAGGTTGATTAATTTTTTAACACTCTGATGGGACTCAAAAATTACTTAACGCATTATCCTTTCTAAGGAGAAAATCAATTCTGGCCCTTGACAAAGATTTTAAAGATCCCATCTTCTCTTTGGAATCAAATTGGAGGTATAAATGACACAACGTAAAGGCTCAATTTCAGTACAAACCACGGATATTTTTCCTATTATTAAAAAATGGCTCTATTCTGAGCACGATATCTTTTTAAGAGAATTAGTTGCCAACGCAACTGACGCTATTACTAAAAGATCTCAAATCGCCAGAACTAGTAATCAAGAGATTCCAAGTGGAAAAATTCAAGTCGAAATAGACTCTAAAAAAGGTACTGTCAGCATCACTGACAACGGTTTAGGTATGACTGAAGCAGAGGTGGAGAAATACATTGCACAGTTGGCCTTCTCTGGGGCCAAAGAATTTGTTGAAAAATTAAAGGAACAAGGAATAGAACAAGAAAATGATATTATCGGAAAATTTGGACTTGGATTTTACTCTTCGTTCATGGTTGCTGATAGCGTCGTTGTAGAATCTCTTTCCATGAATGAAAATGCTGTTGCGACAAAGTGGCAATGCGATGGTGAAACAGAATATATCTTTTCTGATTCAGAAAAAAATGAAATTGGTACGAAAATCACTCTAACAATAAATGAAGAAAATAAAGAATTCTTAAACAAGTACAAAATAAATGAAATTCTTAAAAAGTATTGTACTTTTTTACCTTATGAAATTTTCGTTCATGAAATCAAAGAGAAAAAAGAAGATGACGAAAAATCTGATCATGAAACTCCAATAAATGACACAACTCCTCTATGGAAAAAAGATCCTAAAGAAATTACTGAAGATGAATATAAAGAATTTTATAGAAAAATGTTTCCTTTCGAATCTGATCCACTTTTTTGGATTCATCTCAATGTTGACCACCCCTTTACCTTACAAGGTATTTTATATTTTCCAAAACTCAACCTCTCTCGCCCTGTCCAAGAAAGCAACATAAAACTCTACTGCAGACAGGTCTTTGTTTCGGAAAACGTAAAAAATGTCATTCCAGATTTTCTCTCACTCCTTAAAGGAGCAATCGACTCCACGGATATACCTCTTAATGTCTCTAGATCTTCACTTCAAGGAGATCCTAACATAAAAAAAATATCAAATTATGTTATTAAAAAAGTTGCAGAGGCCCTAAAAACACTCTTTAAGAAAGATAGAGAAAAATATGAAACTATCTGGAATGATATTTCACTCTTTATCAAATATGGTGCAATTTCAGATACTAAATTTGATGACTTAATGAGAGAGAGAATTCTTTTTAGTAATAGTGATCAAAAACTTGTGACCCTTTCCGAGTATAAGGAAAGTGTACCTGAAAAATTTAAAGAAAAACTTGAGAACAAAATTATCTATTTTGAAAAAGGTAAGTCTGACGCTGCCTTAAGAAAAACATTAATTGCTCAGGGTGTTCAGGCCATTGAAACAGATGATCATATCGACCCTCACTTTATGCAACACGTTGAAGCAAAAAAACTCGACTCTATTGGAGAGATTACCTTTAGTTCTGTAGATGCTGAATTTCAAAACATTTTAGAATCTGAAAAAACTGATGAATCCGATATAAAAATTAAAGATTTATTTAAGAAATTTCTCTCCCCTTCTAAAGAAACTGAGAATGATAAAGAGGATAAAACGACAGAGTTGGTCTCTGAAGGACTTGAAGTTGAAATTCAAAAACTAAAAGGCTCTACAGCTCCAGCATATATCAAAGTTGATGAACAGATGAAGAGATTTTCAAAAATGGCCCAAAGCATGGGACAAAATAAGGACTCTTTTCCTATTAAAAAAACACTTGTAATTAACCCTAATAGTCCTCTCATCCAAAACGCTCTTACAATTTCACAGAAAGGTGGAAATGATGAACTCGTTGAAAAAATTTGTCATCATGTAGAAGATTTGGCCCTCATTTCCTCAGAGGGACTTAAAGATGAATACAAAGATCTGTTTGTCCAGCGAAGTCAAGAACTTATTCAAAAACTAACTGGTCTGGCCCTCTAATTTAGTATTGAAACTTCTCAAGTGCTATGAGATTCTCCTTTTGTAATGAAAGGAGAATCTCATGTCCAAATATAGTGAATTATCTTCAGATGAACTCAAAAAACTTGAAATGGATCTTTTGCTCGAACACAGAAATTTTGTTGAGCAAGGACTATCTTTGGACCTCACCAGAGGAAAACCTTCAACTGAGCAAGTTGCCCTTTCTGATAAATTAGATGGTATACTTGATAGAAATTTCCAAAGTAAAAGTGGAGTTGATGTTCGAAATTATGGTGGGCTGGATGGACTTCCTGAGATGAAAGAATTGGCCAGTGCTATTTTAGAAACTCCTAAAGACAATATCATTATTGGTGGTAATAGTTCTCTAACTCTTATGCATCAAGTTATTTCAATGCTAAATTTCTATGGAAAAGATGGCGATATGAATGGCCAAGAACTTTCATGGAAAGCAGAATTTGAGGTCAAATTTTTATGCCCAGTTCCTGGATATGATCGTCATTTTACCATTTGTGAAAGTATGGGAATTGAAATGATTAAGGTTCCCCTTAAAAATAATCAACTCGATATTGATCTTATTGAAACTCTTGTTAGGGAAGACTCCTCGATAAAAGGCATATGGTGTGTACCAAAATATTCAAATCCCACAGGAATAACCTATTCTGACGAAATCGTTGAGAGGATTGCAAAACTTCCAAAAATTTCCGGAGAGAACTTTGCTATCATGTGGGATAATGCATACGCTGTTCACGATCTATATGAAGAGAAAGATAAATTAAAATGTATCTGGGAATTATGTGCTGATAATGGAACCCTAGATTCACTCTATATTTTTGGATCAACTTCTAAAATCACCTTTCCTGGTGCTGGAATCGCTTTTATGGCGACTTCAAGTGCAAACTTGATTGGATTTAAAAGGTATTTATCTGCGATTACAATTGGGCCAGATAAAGTCAATCAGTTGAGGCATTGTGTTTTTCTTAAAAATAAAGAAGCGCTTTTAACTCATATGAAAAAACATGCCAAAATCATTCGTCCAAAATTTGAACTGGTTGAAGATAAACTTTCAGCGATTGCTGATCTTGAAATAGCTGAATGGACAAAACCAAAGGGGGGATATTTTATTTCATTCAATACACTAGATAACCTCGCCAATCGAGTCGTTAAATTAGCTCAAGAGGCCGGAGTTAAACTTACTCCTGCAGGTTCAACATTTCCCAATATGCTAGATCCGATGAATAACAATATTCGAATTGCACCTACATATCCCACAAAAGAAGACCTTGGAAAAGCAATTGATGTTTTTGTAACTTGCGTAAAACTCGCTTCTGTCGAAAAATTATTAAATAACATGGAATGATCATCCACCTTACAAAAACGGAATGACATTTGAACTTGTGTTTTCTTTTTCTTCTTCACCAAAACTAAGTTTGAAAACATTTTTGCTAACTAAAATGGGAACTTTTACCCCGTTTTTAGGTCTATCAGAGGAGATATGTGACTCAACTCTTTCAAGTTCCTCTTTACAAAGAATACACAGCTGTGCTGTTGGCCTAGCTTTAAGTCGATCCATAGAGATTTCATCGCCACACTCTTCACATTCACCAAAAACTCCAGCATCAATTTTATCCAGGGCATGATGAATTTTTGTTAAAAATCTCTGATCTCGACCCTTTAGATTTAAGATCAAAACATTATCCTGATTTGCCTGTAATAAATCCATTTCGTCTCCTGATTGCTTTATACTCAATTGGGCCTCCAATTCTTCATACCGTTGGAAATCGATGAGCATTGTTAAAAAACGATTTCTAAAATATTCCAAATCCCTATGGTTCATCTCAAACTCCTTTTGAGGTTTTTAGTTTTTTAAAAAGGAGCATTACCTTCCATGGCCAAGCTCCTTTTGAATTAGTGGTCTTCCATGACCTAAGAATATGAGTGCTAAAAATATGCCAATTATAATCTACGAATTATTAGGAGGTTACTTGCAAAGACCTAGGTCCAAAAAATAAACCAGTGACAAAAAGTAACTGCAACAAACTTATTTTTTTAAAGATCATAGTGTACATTTGACGTCAATAATACCTATTTAAATGTTCGTTTTCCTTATACTTTTCAATATATTACCAAAAAAACAAGTCTTTTATACAGGGTCAATTGACACAATTTTTTTTTGGAACTAGTTTGGTCAAATTGATTACTTTGGTGAAACTTATGAAGTCTACGTTTTTTATCTTTTTATTGCTCTGTCTTAATTTTGCAAACGCAAATGAACTTTCTGTTTGCGAAGAATTCTTCGAAGTAACACAAGATAGTTCGTACAGCGACGAATCTATTAAGCTCACCCTCCTGAGAACTGGACGTTATCATGAAGTTTATCCAGTTAAAAATGACAATTCAATCCAAGTCTTCAAGCAATTCATTTTGCCAAGCTTTACCTCTCATAGCCCTTTTATAATTATAGGTAAAGTTGGCGCAGGAAACTCTGGAAAATCAACTCTCCAGGAACACTTTTTAAATATTTTAGATTATACAGATGGCCCTTTGGAAATTTCAAAAACCGGAACAGAGGCAGGAATGACCAAAAGACCCGTGATTTTAATGAGTGATGTACATGAAGACATCATTGACACAAATATAAAAGAAAGAATAAATTCACAACCTACACTATGGCAATCTCCTGAGGACAGTACTAAAAGCGGAAATGCAATAGTCTATATGAACTCGAATGTCCCAAGTGAGATAATTTCCATTGATGCCCCTGATTTCGATACTAAAACTGCAAATAATCTTGAAAGTTCTATGGATGTTTTGAGAACAGCGGAAGTTATCATCTACCTTTTCAATCCAAACAACTATAAAAACTTTTCAAATCTAGAGCATATTGGAAATAGTCTTGCCGATATTGGAGAAAGGAAAATCATTCTCATGGACAGGGTTCCTGATTACATTTTAATGCCAGAGAGAATATACGATTTACCTGATGATAAAAGACTTGAAGTTGACGGAAGAATTAACGAACTTAAGACAATGTACGAAGAACAGTTTGATTTTGTTCGTGAACAACTCCATACACGTTTTGGTATTTCAAAAGAAGCAATCGTTGGTGAATATTATATGTTGGAATCACAAGGAGTGATGCTACGAACTAAGGAAGTTGAAATAGAGGCCAGGGGAAATTCTCCGGCCTTTAAAGAGCTTATCAATGGTTTCATTGAAGACCCAATGGCCATCAAAAAAGAAGTCTTCGGCAGCGCTCTCAGAAAAAATCTTGCGCTCCTTGAAGCAGAAGCTCTCATGCACAAAAAGCGAGTTGAAGAACTCGCTAGGGCAAATAAATTGCTGGCCAGAGATTTAGAAAAATACGTTTTTCAGTCTTTTGGTGAAATTCCCCGGGATATTTTAGACAGCAAAATCCAAGAAAGCTGGAGAAACTCCAAAAACAAGATATCCATGTACCTAGGACTTATCAAACATTATTTATCTTGGTCTGCATTAAAGATACTTTTTAAATTTTCTAAAAAGAAGTTTGATAAAATTTTTGTCGATACCCAAAAGATGGAAGACTTCATCGAAAAAAATAAACTTACGATCTCCGGACGACTTGAAAATCTAGATACTTTTCTTATAAAAAAAGTATCTGGTTATGAAAATATTTCTGAAGAAACAAAGGTTATTTTGAAAGATTCGATTTCAACTTGGAAAGAATCAACTTTGAGCGACGTTGAAGAAAGAGTTGAATCAATCTTATCAGGTCTCATGCCTGAACCACTTGAAGAGGAGCTAACCTATCTTTTTCGGGAAAAAACCGAAAGTACTTGGAAAGATAAAATGATGAGTGTTTGGCACAATTTTGCCGTTGTTGGCCTACCAATGGTCACTTTTACGTATTCCTTGTGGGATGGAAATGTTTCTCTATTTACCGAAGGGATCGCAATGTTTGGTTCACTGATGGCCTCGGAATCTTTGAACAAAAAGTTTGAACAGAAAGAGGCCAAAATTTATGATCCAATTGTTGATGAATGGTACCGAGAAATGCAACACGACTTGGTCGTAGATGGAAGGATTTCAGAACTTGAAGAAATACAGGCCTTCAAGGCCGGAAAATTGCCTACTCTTGAAGAAATTGAACAACAACTGCTTGATATTGAAAGTCTGAAAAAAGAATTTAATATACATTAAACATATTCATCTTCACCGCGATTAATGATGATCTCACCATTTTCAACTTTTCTACGTACAATTTCCATTATGCGCTCTCTGGCCTCCTGAACTTTAGTTACAGGCATGGGTGCTCCCTTAAGAATTGAATTTATGTCTTCTTTCAATCGAGAAGAGACTTTACTAAAAATAAAATCTCTTAACTCCACTGATCCAATTCTTAGGGAAAGTGCGAGATCATCAATATTAACTTCTCTAAGCAATTCTTGAAGCATAGAGAGAGTCAAGTACTGTAAATCTTCAAATGTAATCATGTTTTTTTTAATTAATTTGGCCATACGAGGATCTCGTTTTTGAATATCACTCAAGACTCTATTTCTCTCATTTGGAGCCAATCCTGAGAGCATTTTTGCTGCTTCACTCACTCCACCTTTAAATTTCATCAATTTCTCCTTGGTTTGAATATTTTTGCGTAGCAGGAACATAATGACAACTGTATTTGACTATTCTTCAAAAAAGAGGCATAAGACCTCTTATGGGCCTAATGTATATGCTACCTGTTTCGAAAGAAGAAACTGATAGACTTGAAATCAATAACAATCGACTTATTCTGAAATCCTATGGACTTCCGTTGGTTTTTTGGGGTTATTTTTTAGCGATTACAAGCATAATTGGTGTTATGTATATTATTATTAAAGGTCCTTTAAATCTATTGGCCAAGAACGCTAATCTAGTGGATTTTGTCCTGCTGTATTCAGTTTATTTTATTATGATTTTTATACCTCTCTTTATATTGACTGCATTATTTTATGAAAAATGGCTCATAAAAGATGGTAATAAAATAACGATATGTCACAGATTTTTCTTTTTACCTCTCTTCAAAAAATCTATGACTCAATGTGACTTAGAAACTCAATTAGTGATAGAACATCTTCTTGACTCTCCCAATATTGCCAAAATGAAACAAAGCCCAGATCTAAAAGGATTTGAAAATCGTGGTTATTATCAACTTTTTCTTAACAATGAAAATGGAAAAAAGATTCTTTTAGACAGACACTCACGAAAATCAGATCTTATAAAAATCAAACAACTACTAACGCAATTTTGATTTTGAAAGAATTTCTTCGCACATTAGATTCAGACGTAGATCTTGGAAATCATCAATTTCTTCATTTTCTGGCAAACCAAAAAATTCAGGTTCAAATATATAGGGAATGTTTACTAGTTTCGCTTTTTTAAATAACTTCAAAATACTGAGCCTCTGCAATATATCATTTGCATTTAACTTCCCAAGACCCGCTTTAACTTCCACATTTTTTGCGGTTAAATCTTCCTCAACCAGATCCTGGTAATGTTTCAGAATGATTCTAATGAGAACTTTATTAGAAAAATTTATTTTTTGGGAAACAACAAGTCTTAATAGAATTTCCATATCTGCAATTTTTTTAGGAAATTCAAAAAAAGTAAAAATATTAAACAATTGAACTAACCTTTTTCGTAGTAACATTTGATCAGAGACATTTAAAAATGAAGCTAATTTTATCTCTTTTGTATCCAAAATATTCATATTTTTTCTTTTAAAAAGATATCCGGCCTTTCTAGTTTTCTTAACGACTTTATTCATTTTATGCACTAAAGTTCTGTCAAAGTTAAAGTTTCGTAAATGTGCAAAGGTGTGGTTGAAAGTTTTTTTAGTGGCCCATTTTATGGGTTCTAAAAAAAAATAATCAAGTAAAACCCAATGGTTTTTAGACCAAACAATATTTTCACTATTTGCATCGTTCACATTTTCCATAATAGAAAACAAGCGAGAGATTTGGAGAAGATCTAACTCCATCTCTCTTTTAATATTTTGATCACTTACATTTTTCATCTCATATAGGTAGTGTGAGAATTCTACAAATTCAACAACGATTGTCTGATCTTCATAACTACTTAAATCTTTGTAAATTTTTGGAATAGGAAAATCTAGTTCCTCAAAAATAGGATAGAGAAGCATTGTCCCTTCGAATGAAAAATGATTGCACAACCTAATGGCCAGTGGCAGAGAGTTTTCATCTGTCTTGATTTTAAACACAAGATCATTCTGACCTCGTCCCTGGTAACTTTCTATTTCAAAGTCTCCCTTGAGCGTTTTAAGTGTGAAATTAGAAAACTTGGAAGAAAACAAGGCCACGTAATTTTCTATAGACTGTTCTATTCTAGATGAATCTGATTCTATAATTCTTTGATAGACATTTTTTTCATAGAAGTCGCGAATCTCATCAGGAGTGTAGGCAGCGCTTAAACAGCTTGAAAAATATATAAAGAAAAAAACTGAAAAAACAATTTGCATGACTTATTAATCTTTATCTGGTCTTACCTTCATTCCCTTGGGACGACGATTTCCCCCCAACCTTTTTAATTTTGTTGGTTCTTTATCTTTTTCCCAATGTTTCTGCCAGGACTCTCTCATCTCTTTTTTTTCTTGGTAGTCTTTTTCTCTTTCTGACATTATTTCTTGAACTTCTTCTTGTTTACGTCTTTTTATATTAGAGTTATTTTTTAATCTAAACTGACTCTGTGTTTTATTTTTAAGTTTTACTTGATCAGAGACTTTATCATGTTTTGAAATGTCTATTTCTATATCTCCGTGACAAAATGTTTGGCACGCAAGTCTCTCTTTTGTGAGATGAAACACATTGCCTAATAATTGCGTTTCTTCAAACGTTGGAGTGGTGACTTCATCGGCCCCATTTAGTATTTTAATCACACAATCTGTACAAGAGGCGTGTCCACCACAACTAGACTTAACATATAAATCATTGCTTCTGAGTGCTGAAAGTAAATCAGTCTTCTCGTCAACGTCAATTATTTGGCCAGATGGCCTTATCGTTATTTTCGGCATTCAATAATCCACATTTATTACAATCTCTTAATCATCTCTTTTTCTATGACAGAAACTATTTTTTTTCGCAAGGGTTTTAATATAAAGGCCAAATCTAGTTTACCTTCTACACGGTCTTCAAAAAAATTTATAGTAAGTGTAAACCCTGTTCCACTTGCAATAATTTTGTCAGTTGGGCTGTAGTCAAACTCGGCATCAACTTGAAACTTCTTTAAATTTTCAGGAGTGATATAATTTTCAACAACTTTATACGCGTCGTCCTTTGTCATAACGTTATTATAGCTAACATTTATATCCATTTAAAATTCCTTTTTATTTGCAACCTGTATGGCCAAAGCCTCCCTCACCTCTTTTTGTTGAGGAAAGGGATGTTACGTTTAGAAAGCATGCCTGGATAACAGGGGCCAAGACTAATTGCGCGATTCTTTGCCCATGTTCTATTTCAATATCACTATTACCTAAATTACCCATGATAATTTTAACTTCACCTCTATAGTCACAATCTATCGTCCCGGGACTATTCACAACGAGAAGATCGCTTTTTAGAGACAGGCCTGATCGAGGACGTACTTGAATCTCAAAACCTTTAGGAATTTCAAAAGCAATTCCAGTTGGTATTAATGTTCTCTGTCCGCCCTTAATGATGATTTTTTCTTTCAGAGGTAGGCAGGCCTTAATGTCAGCACCTGCCGCTCCTTCAGACTCATATCGCGGAAGTCCTAAATCTTCATCAAAATGAGGAAGCTTTAAAACTTTTACAGTATGTGTTTCTATGATGTTCACTATAAATTACCTTAAGATTCTTTTTTCTTAAGTGGTTCTACAGCTTTTGCAGATAATTTAAGCCTTCCAAGTCTATCAATTTCGATAACTTTAACTTTTATTTTATCTCCAGCACTAACGTATTCTGACACATCATTTACTCTATCATCAGCAAGTTCTGAAATATGTACAAGTCCAGATACTCCTGGAGCAATATCAACAAACATTCCATAGTCTTTGAGTGAAACAACTTCTGCTTCATAGATAGAGTCAATTTTTGGCCCATTAATTTGAAGTTCAATGGTATCTAAACAAGCATGAATTTTCGCATTATCAGTACCAATAACTTTAACAACTCCCCCATCTCCGACTTCTATTGTTAATTGAAATTCTTCTTGAAGAGCCTTAATATTTTTACCACTTGGACCTATAAGCATTCCAATCTTATCTTCATCGATTTTAGTCTGCTCAATTCTTGGAACACCTTCTTTCATTTGCTCTCTTGGACTAGTGATTGTTTTGGCCATTTCTCCTAGTATGTGAAGTCTACCTTCTTTTGCTTGCGCAAGAGATTGTCTAATAATCTCTTTAGTAATACCTTCAATTTTAATATCCATCTGAATAGCTGTTATACCTTTTTCTGTTCCGGCCACTTTAAAGTCCATATCACCTAGATGATCTTCATCTCCTAAAATGTCTGTAAGAATTTTGAAATCAGAACCATCAGTGACTAATCCCATAGCGATTCCAGCAACAGGTGCTTTTATTGGAACACCTGCATCGAGTAGGGCCATTGCTCCAGCGCAAACAGAACCCATTGAACTAGAACCATTTGATTCTAATACTTCACAAACGACTCTTGCAGTATAACTAAATTCTTCGGCAGAAGGCATAAGGTTTTTAATTGCCCTTTCAGCTAAATTCCCATGGCCTAATTCTCTACGTCCTACTCCTCTGACTCCTCTGGCCTCACCTACTGAAAAGGGAGGAAAGTTATAATGGAGGTAAAAACGATCATAAGATTGTCCAACAATTCGATCTGACATCTGTTCACCTGTTGATCCACCAACAGTAACTGTTGATAAGACCTGAGTTTCACCTCTTGTAAAAAGTGCCGATCCATGGGGACGGACAAGAACATCCACTTCAGTTTCAATCGGTCTAACTTCTGTGAGACTTCTACCGCCAATTCTTTTGTTTTCTTTGAGAATATCAGTTCTGAGCATTTCATACAAAAGTTCATCTACAGCTTTAAAAGACTCTTTTCCAGCAGAATCGTTTTCTGTCAGGCCAAATGCTTCTGGATTTTCTTTGATTGCCACAGCGACCTTTTGTTCGATTGCTTTGATTGCATTTTGTCTTTCCAATTTATCCGTTATTGATAGAGCTGCTCTGGCCTCATTCGTAAAGTCAAATTTTACTTTGTCTTTTAATTTCCCGTTTGCTTCAGCTGAAACAAATTCTCTTTTAGGCCTGCCTACTTCTTTGACCATTTCTTCTACCATTTCACAGTAGAGTTTGATTTGATCGTGAGCAAACATAAGAGCATCGAGCATTTCATCTTCAGTTATCTGTTCAGATTCTCCTTCAACCATTAAAATCGCGTCTTTCGAAGCAGCAACAGAAA
Organism: Halobacteriovoraceae bacterium; assembly: GCA_020635115.1. Taxonomy (NCBI): domain Bacteria; kingdom Pseudomonadati; phylum Bdellovibrionota; class Bacteriovoracia; order Bacteriovoracales; family Halobacteriovoraceae; species Halobacteriovoraceae bacterium. Next base: position 320,853 of record JACKAK010000003.1, read on the forward strand.
TTTCCATGTCAGATTGCGCCCATTCAGAATATGAAGGATTTAATATAAGTTCACCATTAATTCTACCTACTTTACAAGAACCAATTGGCCCGTTAAAGGGTATATCTGAAATCGACAGTGCCGCAGAAGCTCCAAGCCCTGCTAGAACTTCTGGATCACCTTTTTCGTCATATGAAAGAACAGTACAAGAAATGACTGTATCAAACATGTATCCTGAGGGGAAAAGTGGTCTCAGCGGTCTATCAATTAGTCTTGCATTTAAAGTCTCTTGAGTGGAAGGTCTTCCTTCTCTTTTGAGAAATCCACCGAGAAATTTACCCGCGGCATAGAATTTTTCAGTGTATTCCACTAAAAGAGGAAAAAAATCTTGTCCATCTTTTACTTCTTTTGCTGAGCAGGCAGTCACTAATACTTGAGTTCCACCACAAGTTACCAGAGCTGATCCATCGGCCTGTTTTGCCATTCTTCCTGTTTCTACAGTTACTTCCTTGCCTGCATAGTCTAATTTAAAAACTTTTTTGTTTTCGTTCATTTAGTTTCCTTTTTTAAAAATATTAACACTAGGAAACGGAAGGTATTCAAAAGATATTTCAAAACATAGAAATTTTCATGCATTCAAATATCCCTTAAATGAACCTACCTTTTCCTCAAAAAATTTTAGTCCAAAAGCACAAAAAGAAAAGGGAGACTCTGTCTCCCTTCATTTTTATTTTCTTAGTCCGAGCTCTTGAATCAACTTCGCATATCTTTCATGCGAATCGTTTTGCACATATTTTAAAAGTGCTTTTCTACGTCCAATCATTTTCATCAAACCTCGGTTTGAGTGATAATCGTGTTTATTGTTTGAAAAATGCCCAGAAAGGTCATTTATTCTCGCAGTTAAAATCGCAACCTGAACCTCTGCTGATCCTGTGTCGGTGGCACTTTTCCCAAACTTTTGAGCAAGCTCGGCCTTTTGTTCTTTTGTAATCATAGTTGTCTCCAAACCCCAGCAACAAATACTTCTTTTGAAACCGAGCATAAGGTTAATAATAAGGGGCATATATACCTAGCTTTTGTCTCTATGTAAATGAGTTAAAATAATCAAAAGGATTAATAAAAGCGATATTTATGATTTTTTGTCTTAAGGAAAGTAATATGTCTGAAAGTGATCAAATTGAAAAAAAAAGGGTGCAAACTCATTTCTTCCCCAACACATTAGGGCTAAATGAGGTTGACAGGAAAATAATTTTTATTTCTAAAGAAAAAGAAATTATAGAGCTTCTTAAAGAAAACGGCAACGCATCATATTATCCAATCTCGACAGGCCATAATTGGGGTTATGGCTGTCTAACACCTACTCAAGATAATGCCATTATTTTAAATTTATCTCAAATGAATCAAATCAGTGATTTTGATGATGAATTAGGTACTCTTCGAGTTGGTCCTGGAGTTACTTACCAACAGCTTGCAGATTTTTTAAAAAACAATGGAGATCGATGGCTTTGTCCCATACATGGAGGAGGCCCAGAATGCAGCGTACTAGGAAACTCGATCGAAAGAGGATTTGGTATTACCCCATACACTGATCATTTTCATTCAGTTCAATCACTAAGAGCAATTTTGCCTAATGGAAAAATTTACGAGTCACCGTTGAGAAAAATGGGTTTTCCTAAATTGGCAGATACGTTCAGATGGGGGGTCGGGCCATATTTAGATGGAATATTTACTCAATCAAATTTTGGAGTCGTTACAGAAATCTCTCTTGCTCTGGCCGCGAAAGCTGAGCATACAGAAATGTTCTTTATACATATAAAAAATAATATTAGCATCCATGAAATCATAAACGTAGTAAAAATAATCTTTCACAAGTTTGAGGGAAATATTGGCGGTATCAACATCATGAATGATTATAGAATTTATTCCATGATGGCAGATAAACTATCAGGTGATGTAATAGAAAATTCAAGGCCTATTGATAGGAAAATTTTAGATAAGGCGAAAAAACTTTTTGGGATCACAGATTGGACAATTGTAGGAGCGGTTTATTCATCAAAAAATTGTGCGAGAGTAATATCTAAGGAAATAAAGAAAAATTTTAGACCAATTGCGAAACGTACTTTTTTCATTCATAGAAAGAAGTTAAAAATTATAAAAACGATTGCAGATCTAGGTATCAAATTTGGATTTACTCATTTAAAAGAAATCTATCACAAATTGGAAGCTGGAATGCAATTTACAGAAGGCACACCAAATAAGAATGCGCTTAGACTGGCCTACCTGCGAAATCTAAAACATTTTGAAAATGATGAGGATTTAGATCCAACAAAAGATAATTGTGGAATCATTTGGTATTCACCCCTTATTGAACTAAAGGGAAATAGGGCGCAAGAGTATGTTGAAATGGTTGAGCGAGTTGCAAAGAAATGTCAAAGTGATCCTCTCATTACTTTATCAGCATTAAATCCGAGACACATTGATAGTACAATTCCGATTCTTTTTAACAAAGAGAATCACAGTGATGTAAAAAAAGCGCATCACTTTTATAATTGCTTAATCACAGAAGGAGCAAAACAAGAATTCTTTCCATATCGATTTGGATTGAATTCTTTTAAGTATTTTTTCGAGCGTATAGAAGACAATCAATTGGCCAAAGAGATAAAAAAGGCGATTGATCCAGACAACCGCCTTTCTCCAGGAAGATATTTAAAATAATTTATTTTTTCTTAGGGGCCTCAATTTTCATTTCAGGAGCTTGTGTCTCTTTTGCATCACTGATTTTAATTAATTCAACTTCAAAGACTAAAGTAGAACCTGGAGGAATTTTTCCAACAGCTCTTTCATCTCCATATGCAAGTTCAGATGGTATAACAAGTTTAATAGATCCACCTTCACCAACTAGTTGTAGTCCTTCAGTCCATCCTTTAATGACTCTATTAAGAGGGAATTTGGCGGTCTTGCCTCTGTCTTTTGATGAATCAAAAACTGTTCCGTCTATAAGAGTTCCATGATAATGAACTTCAACTTCATCAGTGGCCATTGGTTTTTTTTCTGAACCAGGTACAGTCACTTTGTAAGCAAGACCAGATGCTGTTTTAGTTCCACCATTTTTAACAAAGTTTTCTAAATAGTCAGAACCTTTTTTCTTGATTTCCACTGATTCTTTTTTCATTTTTTCTTTATTTCTTTCCATTCTGTCTTGGAATAGCACCGGAACTTTGGCCTGAAATTCAGCAACTTCGACCTTAGGTTTATCACCTTTAGCGGCGTCTCTGACGCCCATTATTAAGGCACCAACTTCTTCATCACTTAAACCAAAAGAATTCATTCTCTCGCCGAACATTGTTCCGACAGTATAGATTGTTTTAAGATCGTCGTTTCCAAGTTTGACATCTTTTTGCGAGTTACAAGAAACAAGTGTAACTAAAGCAAGTAATGGTGCGATAATTTTTTTCACAATTCTATCCTTTTTTTTAAAAATATCATACAGGCATGATGGCCGTAGTTTTATTAATCGTAAATCTTTTTTTTAGAAACCAGCTTCATCTATGGCCTCGTTGGCCAGCTGATCGCAATATTCATTTTGCGGGTGGCCACTATGTCCTTTAACCCACTCAAATTTTATTAACTTATATTGTGAGACAAGATAATCGAATTCTTGCCACAACTCAAGATTCTCAGGGGCCTTATTATCAGCTTTTTTCCAACCTTTTTTCTTCCAATTAGATACCCACTTTGTAATTCCATCAACAACGTATTTTGAATCACTATAGAGGACAACTAATGGCATAGAATTTTCTTGGTTATCATCAATATATTCAGAGAGAGCTTTTATGGAGTTAATGGCCCCTGTGAGTTCCATTTGGTTGTTTGTTGTTCCCATTTCAAATCCAGATCCATGAAAAATAACTTCTCCTTTAGAATTTTGTCCAACCATTCCCCAAGCACCTGGCCCTGGATTTCCTCGACAAGCTCCATCTGAAAATAAGGCAAATCCTTGAGGATGAGAAGAAATTTCTAATGGAATTTCGAAATCATCCTTAGTTAAATAGGATTTAGCGGAGTCATCATCGAAATTTATGTTTTTTTCAAGTTTAAGAACTTTATCAATTGCACTTTCAGCTTCTTTGGAGTTAGAGCGTTTTTTGAGTTGAGTTAAAAACTTTTTGAAATATTTTTGTGTAATTTTCATAATTTCCAAAACGTTAAAATAAAGCGGGAATAATAGCCTTTCTCCATCCAAGAAACAATCACTTCTTAAAGATGCATGGCACCAAAGAAAGACTTTCCGAATTTATTATTTTAAGTTAAGATGCTGCCGCACAAATGCATGTGCATTGAGTTAACAAAGTATAAAATTCATGAGTACACCTTTTTCAATCAGTGTTTATAAACAGTATTTTAATTTCGCAAGTTCCCACTTTCTAATTTTTAAAGATGGAACACGTGAACCCTTACATGGACATAATTACCGTGTCGAATTTCGCGGCAATGCTCTCGAATTAGAAAGTGATATGGTTTTTGATTTTCTAGATATAAAACCAATTGTACGAGAAGTATGTGATTCATTGGACCACAAGCTTCTTCTACCGGGAGAAAATCCTCAAATCAATATTATTCAAGAGGATAGAACCTTAAGATTGGAATGCCCCGATGGAGATATCTTTCAATTTCCCACAAGCGATGTTTTAATATTACCTATAGAGAATACAAGTGCTGAAAGAATTGCGATTTATATTTGTCATGAGGTAAAAAAAATAGTGAAGGAAAGGTTTGAATTTGAATTTGAATCACTACAAATTGAAGTTGAAGAAACACCTGGCCAGTCGGCCATTTATTCTTATCAAAAAAGGATTCATTAATGGAGTTTATTGAATTACGACCTGGTGAAAGTGTTGAAGGGCAAGAGATCAAAGCATTTAGAACAGATAAAAAAGCAGATAAATACATTTATTTAATTGCAGGAACTCATGGTGACGAAGTAGAGGGTGTCTACGTACTAAGTAAACTTTTTGATTGGTTAAAAGAAGAAGATACAAAAATTCAATATGCACTTGTCGTGATTCCTGTACTCAATGTTGATGGATACCGAGCGGGAACAAGAGTCAATTCACATATGATAGATCTCAATCGAAATCTTCCTTCAAAACAATGGAGTGCTGATTATAAAGAAGATAAATATAATCCTGGAAAAAAACCATTGAGTGAACCTGAAAATATTTTTTTGGATAAAATCTTTGAGAAATTTCCACCAAAATTAATTATATCATTTCACTCATGGAAACCAGTTATAAATTTTGATGGAGAAATTGAGCATATTGCAAATTTCTTGGCCAAACATAATAACTATCCTATAGATAAACATCTTCATAATCATCCTACACCAGGTTCCTTGGGTCAGTATGCTCCTCAAAAATATCTTGCACCTGTATTGACTTTGGAATGTCCAACAATAGAAGAAGGTGCCAGTTTGCAGGAAATATGGCAGGAAAATGAACCTGGTCTCTTATCATTAATGGTTTCAAATTTAATGAATGAAAAGGCCTAATTAAGAGGGGGTTATTTTTTGAGCAAAGATTTTTTCCCAAGCTTCTAGTTCATATAAACAGTGTCTAATAGAATCTTGAATATCACTATCAGTAAAAGGTTTGACGATAAAAAAGCGCGCACCATCTAAATAGCAATTAGAGACAGTCGTAAATTTTGTGTCACCAGACATTACGACAACCTGTATACCTTTTTCAAGTTTATGACATTCTCTAATCAAGGAGTCACCAAATGAACCGCGCATATGAATATCTGTAAAGACAATATGTACAGTATGATCTTTTGCGTAGGCCAAAGCCTCTTTCGCAGTCTCCATAGGTATAATATTAATGAATTCTTCGTTAAATTTTTCACGGATTGAAATCTCAACAATCTCTCTTACACCTTCATTGTCATCTACTAATAAAAGCTGAAATGGTCTTCTAATCATCCCCAACCTCTTGTTGTTTTATTAGGCTATGCTTTATTATACTTGATAACTTCAACAGGGCAAGCTTCTGCTGCTTCTTGAATTTTTAATCCATTGTCTAGTGGTGCATCTGGTCGAATAACACATGTGTCTGACTTTACTTCAAATACTTCGGGATAAATTCCTTCACAGGCATCACATACAATACATCCCTCATTTATCCAAACTTTGGAGACAAGAAAGTTTTCTACCGTGGTCTGTCCATCTCCGCCTGCTGAAGAAAAATCTCCTGCAAATTCAGGATTGGAGGCAATCTTAAGGGCCTTATTAGAGGTTGCAAAATTCTCAGCAATGAAAGATCTTTTTGGAATTTCAAAGTAGGGCCTACTAGATTTTATTTCGTTTTGTGCATTAAAGGATTCTGCAGTTTCCCTGGCCTTTGCTAAATTTTCTCTAAATTTTGGCCATGGCATCTCAAACTGATGCGAAACGCCATTTTTCTTTGATCCAACTTCAATTACAACTCTGGCCTGTTCAATTCCATGTGCCTTCAGTAGTGTTTCCATACCAGGGCCCATGTTTAAGTCTTCAGCAAAAGTATTTGTTTTTCCTGGAAAAATCGAAGTCACTTCGACCTGTTGGGGTTTCCCAAACGGATTGTAAAGTTTTACCTTTATATAATCTATGCTGGCCGGCTCCTTAGCAGAGTTCCATTTCAAAGCAAATGCCAATCCATTGGGACCTTTTTGAGATTTTAAAAACAAAAATTTTGGTTTTCCAAATAAAAACTCTATTGCTCCAATAGTTAAACTTAAACCGGCCATTGAAATAACTAATCCAATAGCAACAACGAGGGCAACACCCATGGCAATTGCAGATGTGTTCACTTGGGTCTCCTTCTAAAGATTTGACTTTCCATTATTTTCAGGAATTATAAGACCTTTTAGAGGATTTTGCCAGCGGAATTGCTGACAACATAGGTCTTTTTTAAAAGTCCTATAAAATTGGGAATGTCAAAATGCACAATAGGGCCAGTAAATTTATCACTTTGATTTGGGGTTACCCCATGGTTATACTATCTACTTTTTTAGTCTATATACCTGGTTTAATTCTTTATCCTTTTTCTAAGCATATTCGAAAAATTGGAATCTTCTATATATGGAAACTTATGTCCTTTTTGTATCTGAGAGTTTTTCTTTTGTCGAAGATTACAAAAATCAACAATCTCAATAATAAAAAATTACCAGAGGGCGGAATATTGTTTATTGCAAATCACAATAGTTTTGCTGATGTTCCGTTGATTGCCTCTTGTTTTAGAATCTCTCCGCTAATGAAAAAAGAAGTTTTAAAAATACCAGGAATTTCATTATTGGCCAAATATGCTCAGGCCATTACTGTGGGAAGAAATGATAGTTCTAGTCGTGCAACGGCGCTTAAAGAATGTGTTAAACGATTGAAAAATTCTGAGGCCATACAATATTACCCAGAGGGAACAAGATCTAAGTCAGGTTCTCCGAAAAATTTTGAAGATATTCATAGAAAATTAATTGATATGGCCTTTGAACTTAAAGTTCACGTTGTTCCCCTTTCCCTCTATGGTACTCAAAATGTATGTACGCCAAAATATGAACTCAATTCATTTAATAAAATAGGTATTGAAATTGGAGCTGCGATCAATCCAAGAGACTATTCCAACAAAGATAAATTTGTAAAGGACTGTTGGGAACAAGTTCTTATTGGATACGAAAACATAAAGGCCCATGTTGAGGGTAATACACAGAAGAGTAAAAATTTTAACTTGGCCTTATAATGCTTTTTCTCTTAGAGATTCTTCAGATATTTTTGCAGCAAAATTCAGGGCATCTTCAGAGGATAGCTTTAGTCCGTTTTCATCAACAGCAAAGCGGTAAGCCTTTTTAAAATTTTCGGCCGATTTTGGCCCATATTTTAAAATCTTCTGAGAAACATTTAAAGCTTGAGCATTTGAGAGTTTTGGCCCTTTTTCAGTTAGAAATTCTTGAAATCGTTCAAAACTTTCAGTAAGTTGCTCATCATGAATAGCTGAAGACTTTACAATGTCTTGAGCGATCATTGAACATTGAGACTTACTAAGTTTGGCCTCAAAAATGCAATATTTAGTAATTTCGGAAAAATCTCTTTTTACAACTTTAGGATTTCCCTCAAAGTTAATGCTTAAGTCTCTGGCCAGTTGAATAGAATTAAAAATATTAAGATCTAAATATTTTGAAAGAAAGGCAAGCTTAAACACTTCAATAAATGCTTCTGTTTGATCATTGTTTCCCTGAACAAATTCAAGTCCAACTTTCACTGCACTTGCACTATCAAGTTGAGCACGTATGAGATTGTCAACGACAATGATAAATCTTTTTGCAGCTCCAGAACAACCTTTCGTAACTTGGTCTGAAATAGACATGAGCTCTTTTTTTTGAAGACCAAATTCTTTATGTTCTTGTAAATAAGAAAAGACAGCGACATATTCATTAGAAGCATCACAATATTCATATTTTTTTTTGGTCGTTGTTTGTTCTTTCTCCACTGCGAAGGAGTTAAATGTAAAACTGTAAAAGATAAAGATAAGAGTTATATTCTTCATTTAAACTCCTCTATTTTGCTTTAAAATATAGTCCATCTTCAACAAACCATGTTCTAAATTTAATTTCGTAATCAGTTAATGTTTCATCGGGTACAGCTGAGATATCTATCGATTTAGATTCGAAATCCTCTTGATTAAGAATGAGTTCGAAAGTCTCAATTTGGTCACCTTTCAATTTGTTTGCATCAGTAAAATCAAGTCTAAATTTCGTACTGGCCTTTCTTGTGAAATATTCTCTTTTAACACAATCTTTCACTGTTTCCCAAAAACCAGGAATCATTCTGTCGTAACAAACAACTCTGCCATCAGGCCCTGTTGCATGACAGACTCGCTCGTATCTGGGAGGTATCCAGATTCTTCTTTCTTCCCATTGTGTACACTCTAGTCTTCTAAATTTATAGAAAAAACCCATATCAATTTTCTTAGGTGAATTAACATCTCTTACTAGTGTAATTCTTTCAAATACACCTTCGCCTTCTTCTTGTTTAACATTCTCTAATAAGTATTTTCTTTTATCTAGATGAATTTCTCTATCGTTCGCAAAAGAAACAAGTGGCATTAGTAGAATCATAATCCATACATTCTTCATTAACTCTTCCTTGATAAGTTTCTCTTCTCAAGTATGACAGACAAATTCCGAAAAGTAAGTATGAAATTATTCCGATCATTAAGCTCTGGTATAATTATAGAGAAGCTTAAAAAGTATTTTCAATCATTTAAGGAAATTATATTTTCCCCATTTAGATTAATCAAATCTATCATTTTTGTTCTTGGTTCAATCACATTGGCCCTTTTAGTACTTTTTGGACTTGTTAGCTATTTATTTTTTACAAGTTTACCAGATGCAAGGGAATATAATTTTAATTCTCTTAAAAAAGAAGTTATTAAGAATAATCTATCAAAAAGTAATTCAAAATACAGATGGATATCTCTTGATAAAATAAATCGGGATTTAATATATGCAATTGTTTTTAGTGAAGATACAACATTTTTTGAACACCAGGGGATTAATTATCAAGCAATTATAGATTCTTTTGCAAAAAACTTAAAAGATGGGGCCTACACTCGTGGGGCCAGTACTATTAGTCAGCAAGTTGCTAAAAATATTTTTTTAACGCAAGAAAAAACTATTAATCGAAAGTTAAAAGAGATATTTATTACCAAAGATTTAGAAAAGAATTTAACGAAAAACCAAATTTTAGAGTTGTATTTAAACCTTGCTGAATTTGGTCCTGAAATTTATGGTGTGTATAGTGCAGGACGTGTTTATTTTGATAAAAACCCAAGTCAAATTAATGCAGTTGAAGGGGCCTTCTTAGCGATTTTTCTACCTTCACCTAAAAAATTTTACTACTCAATTGTACAAAATAAATTCATCACAAAAAAACAAATCCGAAAAATTCAAAACGTCATAAAAACCTTTCGCTATAAGGAAATGATTGGGCCTGATAAATATAAAGAATATATGAGTTTGAAAGGAATTGACCGCTATCTTTCAGCTAATCAATAACTTTTCTCTTGGTTGTGTTATCAATATTTTTTTTACTTTCTTTTGCTTTTTTAAGGTAGTAATCAATCATTTCATCTTTAGATTTAAAATCTGTATCGGTCATAATTTCATCTCGTTTTACTTTCTCAATTTCTTCTTCGAGTTCTTTTTGACTCATTCGTTTTACTTTTTCCATGGGCGTTTCTTTTGTTTCATCATATGAAAAATCACTGCCATAGCGATTGATACCAAATTCAACAAGTTTTGCTAATTGTAACTGGTTTCCATATCCTCTTCTTAGGTAATTTATAATTTCTTTAAAGTATCGAACGTCATCAAGTTTATGAGACCAACTCGCCAAGAGTAAAGTCATACCTCTTTGACCAATTTGATCTTTGTATTTAATTGTCTTAAATTGTGAATAATATTCTATAGAGTCATCTTCGTTTGAAATCTTTAATTTCAAGGATTGTAAAAATCTATCTCTAAAATATATAGAGTGATTATTGTATTTACGAGTTTTTATTTCAATAGGATAAACGGTTTGATTATCCTTAATATAGACTAACTCAATGATATTGTTTTCAGTTGATCTAGTACTTTTAACATGACCTAACTGCATTTCGTGCCCATAAGTTATTTGTTCAACATCAGATTTTAAAAGTTGATTTCTAAAATATAGTACATACAAATTATAAACAAGATCATCTAAAGTATACTTATTTTTTTCAACTTCACTTGTGGGGAGTTTAAGGTCTTTTGAAAAAATATCAATCCAAAGCTGTTCTGAATTTATTTTTTCGAGATTTGTTCGAAAAATGGGAATTTCAAAAAGCGGTTGTAGGTTTACAGAAAAAGGCAAAGATTGTGGAGGGAGAAAACTAATTGAAAAATCAACTTTTTTATCAAATCCATAAAATTCTAACGTAAGGATTGTGAACTTCTTTTCATTTATATAACTTAAATTTGGTAGTAATTTATAGTAGGGATGCTCTATTGGTATATCGAATTGGAAATTTCCGATATGCAAATTGGCCCAAAATTTTTCTGGCTCTCCATATGTACGATCATCATGTAAAACTTGTAGTTTTGAAGTTTCAAGTGGAGTGTGTTTATCAATATCTATTTTATATAAATTTCTAAACTCTCCGGTTACTAATATAGAGTTATAAGTTTTTTGAGGCAAATACTTCAATATTGAGTAAATCGAATACACGACTATTAAACTCAAGCTCCAAATCAAAAATCGCTTACTTTTATTTCCCATATATCCATTGTAATGGATAATTTTTCCAGTGCAAAATATTCTACTCATTTTCTTATACTGTTAATAATAAATGGCGATAATTAATTCAAGAGGTGTCTATGAAACAAATCTTTATAATATTTCTCATTTTTATCGTCTCTTGCGAGGCCCCAAGACAAAGAAGAACTAACTATAGTCCAACAACAAACTCACTTTCTGGAACAGTATATGATCCAAATCGAACGAACACTAATAATGGAAATACGACTTCCACAACAACAGTAGATAATACTACAACTAGTGATACATCAACTGGCCAAACGAATACTGAAATTTCACATTGCAATTTTGCAGATTCAGCGTCTGGTAGTTTCATATATAATTCTGGCCAGTTCGGGCCATATAATATTTGCCAATCAAGCACAGATCCGGCAACAATTTATTTACAATTCAAAAATCAATTTAATGCAAGAGTTGCTTTTGTTCCCCTTAGAGCGACAAGCTCTGATTCAATGTTTTTAGGCGAGCCAATGTATGTTGATCATGTGAAAGGAGCGCCTAGCATTAATAAAATAACAATCATGACTAGCTCGACACGAATTACCGGAAGAGAGAGTTACTCAATGAATGGACTTATGATGATGAGAGATGATCAACAATATTATTATTCAAGTCCCTACCCAAATTATCGCTATTATCCTGTCTATGCGTATTTTTTATGTATGTGTTGGAAAGAAGGAAATACTCAAACTTGTCCTTACAGTGATTTGAGATATTGTTCTTCTTTTTCACAAGCAGGAACTTATGACTACATTACATTTTAATAGTAATTAATTTTCTACTCTTTCAGTGAGTTTCTCTCCTTTTCTAAAAATTGAAAGGACTGATTTTGAAGTTGTTGGAAATGAATAAATGGGTATTACAGTTTCTTCCTGCTGGGTTTCATTTATTTCATGGAGTAAACAAATTGATATATAATAAAAACTTTGGGACCCGAATTGATGTGCCTTAATATACACATAATTGCTATCCATATCTAAATCTTCTCGCCTATAAATTTCATCAGGGGTTTCAAGTGTTATGCCCATATATTGCTCATACTGTCCATGCTCATGAAATGGGATATCATCTTCTCCCTGCACTTCTAAAATTTTAGCTAGAATATCAGATTTTTTTCTCTCAAGAGACTCAAAGAAATCAGCATCTACTTTATCATCAGTGCCACTGGCCTCTTGCGGATCAACGAAATTATCAATTGGAATAATTTCTCCAACTTGAAAATACTTTAATAATTTTTGTGATTGTGTAGTTGTTGTAAAGAGAACTTTACCTGGTCGTCCATCAATAAGGGTCGCAATTGAAATAAAATAAACCTGATCATATGGCCCTATTTCATCAGTTTTATTCAAAATGAAAATAAATTGCTCTTCACCTAAATCATTTGTTATTTTTCTAAGTTCAGTTGGATTGTTTAGATTTTCGTTGAGATAATCTTCGGTTGACGCTAACTCCAAACACTCTTCATTTTCAAGACTAAGTTCTTCTCGTAATTGTTCTTCACTCTCACGATAAAAGTTTTCGATATTGAGATAAAAGAGATCTAAACAACCTTTTGAACAAAATCCTCTCGTATTTGAATCATCAAGAATATAAACGTCATCAATTTCTTCGATTATTTTTTTACACTCTGAACATATATAAACGACTTCATTGAAGCACATATTATTCCTATATTGAGATATTCAAACCAGTGGAAATTGTATTACCATAAACAGCATCTAAATTCCATAGCCTAGCATTGCGCAAAGTATCACTTACGCTTACATTTGTAGTATTGAATTTGGCGCCTAATTCAAATTTGATAATAGGTGAAATTCCAAGAGACAATAAAGTTTCAAGAACTCCGTAATTTAGTTTCTCCTTTAAGACCTTAGGCATTTTACTAGATTCCTTGTTATCAACTCGAATATTTGAAGCTTGAATCATTATTTGAATATCATTAGAAACTACCCAACCTAAAGCTGCTGATATTTTTTGAATATTTCCGATGTGGGTTTCGACCTCATTTTCAGGAGTTCCTGTTAATGTAAGGCCATAGTTTACTCCAAAAGCAATTGAATAAAATCTTTTGATCGTTTCTATTCCAAGAGTTGTATCACTTCTACTTGAGGCAAATGGATTATTGTTTTCATTTCGAGAAAAGGTAAACTGTCCAAAAATATCAAATTGAGCACTATCTTGTCCTCCACCCAAAGTGAACCAGTTCAAGTTCATTTTTACATAAGGATTTCCTTGGTAAAACGAACCATCTGCTGAAATGTCTTCACTACCTGTTTGGGCCATCCAATGTCCAAAATCGAGCGAGATTTTATAGGGTGTTTCAAAATGGCCACTAAAATTTAATTTCTTAGCTCTAAAGTTTACATCCCCTTTTGAATCAATTGCTTCAAAACTCGTATTTAAGACAAACATACCACTAGGTGTATAATTTGCACTGGCAGTATTTGTATTTTCAGAATATTGTTTTGGTGCAAATTTTCGATTGTCACTTTTTCTTGAAGGCATAGGGCCTGACGGTGAGTAGTCGACGAGAGCAAGGGCCGATTGAATAATTAAAGAAAAGAGAAGAATAAATTTCATAAAACATCCTTGTTGGCCAGTTAGGAATCCATCCCTCTTATATTCTATGACATTTTAAAATTCTTCTCAATCAACTTTTTAAACCTATATAAAGTTAACAAATATTTACCTCTTTGAAATCAATAAGTATCCTAAAGTACGTACTTTGGAAAAAGCTACCCCCTTTAGGTCCCTTAGGTTTGTATTAAGATTGATCTGTAGGAGGTTGTTTTGCAAGACAATGTACAAAAAACAATACAAAGAACAACGCTTAAATCTTTAATTGAGTTGGGTTCAAATGGTCATTTTCCACTTTTTATGACAGATTGGTTAAAAGAGTATTTCAATTCCGACCTCAATACTCCTGCAAGTAAAATTCAAAATAGAAAAATCAAGGAATTATTTCGTACATTAGAAAGATATGAAACTCTCGAGAGAAAAAGAATTTTCATGCTGTCTCTAGAATGTGAAGACCGATTTCTCTTAATAAGAGAGTTTTTTAGTCAGGTTGAGGACTATATTCTAAACAAAAGTCCGGAATTGCAGTGAAACTGCTTTTTCCTCTATGTGTATTTTTAAGCTTTTCTCTTCAGGCCGAATATAGAGTTTACCAATATAGCGTAAAGCTTAGAACCTCACCGCCAAATGATCCTATTAGCTATAAAAAAATTTCAACTCTAGACCCTGTTAGCTTTATTGCCTACAATGGAGGTAGGAGTTCAGTCAAAATTGATCTTTTGAGAACTTGGATGTGCTTTGGAAATACTGGAAATAAAAAGAAAATTTGCCCTCCTCCTGCAAGCGAACTCATAAATGAACTTGCCTCTAAAACGCAGGATTTAAAATGAAAATTAATAGCTCAAAAGATTCTCAGGCCCAAATCAACGAACTTAATAAGCAACACAATAAACGCATTCAGCAAATGAACAAGGAACTAACCAACATTGATAAAGAATTTAATCAAAGGAAAAAAATTCTTAAAGAGGAAGGAGACCAAGAGTTAGCACTACAAAAAACTGAGAATAAGTATAAATTACAAAAAGATATCCAAGAAAATGAACAAAAATTAATTGAGCAATATGGAAAACTTGAAAAAACTCAACAACAGATGGCAAAAGAAATTTCTCAGCTTAATGATCACCATAAGGATTCCATTCGTGAATTAAATATGATTAACCAAGAACAATTTGAAGAAAATTATCTTAAAAACGCTGAAACAAAAGAAAAGTTGCATGATCAAACTGTTCAATTTACTAAAGATCTTGAAGATAAAACAAATAGTGAAGTTAAATTAAAAGATATTCAGGCCGGACAACGAATAAAGGGATTAGATCAATTTAATGCTGATAGATATAATACGAATGAAAAGCTTTATGAAAATGAATTTAAAAAAGCAAAAAACCGGAACGAAAGAAGCTTGCAACAGCAAGAAAAAGATTTTCAATTTAACTATAAACAGCTTGGGTATAAACAAGATCAAACATTAAAAGAAATAGATCAAACCCAAAAATTACAGTTAGACAATAAACAAAAGCACTATCAGGATATTCTTAAACAAAAAGATCAATCCTTTAAAGAAAAGTATAAAAACATGGTAGAACTACACAATGGAATTATTGAAAGAACCCAAAGTAGATTTCAAAATGAAATTGACAATATAGTTAAAACGCATGCAGACAATAAGAAAACCATACTTGATAAAATGGAAGATGATTTTTATCACGTACGAATGATTGACCCAACGATTGAAGAAAATGAAAAATTTTATGAGATATCTTTAAAAGTCCCGCCACATGAAAAAGAGACGGTTCAAATAGCGGCAAACAAAAGAAATATTAAACTTACTTTGTCACGTCGTTTTTCTGACCAAATTGATAATATAGATGGGACACATGCCCAATCCAGGAAATCAGAACTATTAAGCCAAACCATTAATGTTAATGAATTAGTTGATCCTTCAAAAGTAACTCAAAAATATGAGGAAGGTGTGTTAAAATTCAAAGTCATGAAACTTTAATGGAGCATTAAAATGAAAAAAATTGTACTTACTGGAGGCCCTGGGGGCGGAAAAACCACTGCTCTCGATCTCTTTTCAAGAGAATTTCAAGGTCAAGTCGCAGTTGTTCCCGAAGCAGCAACAATGATGTTTTCTGGCGGCGTATCAAGATTGCAAGCGAAACATTATCCAAATGAAACACAGGTCGCCATATACAGACTCCAACGAAATTTGGAAGACCTTATCCGCAAAATGTGTCCGAACAAGACCCTCTTGTGTGATCGTGGTGGACTCGACGGTATTGCATACTGGAGTGATTCTCAAGATACTTTTTTAAATGGTATTAAGTCCACTATAGAAAAAGAAATTGCACGTTACGATGCTGTAATCTTTTTTGAAACTGCAGCTCGTGTTGGAGGAAATATTCAAACTAATAATCCGATTCGAGACGAAAATAATGAGAAGGCCATCGAAATAGATTATAAGTTACAAGAGGTATGGTCACAACACCCACATTTTATTCTAGTCAAAAGTAGATCCTCTTTTTTGGCCAAAGTGAGTGAGGGACTAGGAGTTATTAAGAAAGTCATGGATACTAAATAATGGCCCTGACCTATACATATAGCGATTGAACTGTTGAAAGGGTTTGTGCAGGTAAAATTCGATTCCGAACTTTAAAGGTGTTGGCCGGTGAGAGTGAGAACACATTTATGTATTAAACGGTCAGGGTATTTATTTATACTGGCCAACCATATGCCAACCATGTGCTAATTCAATGCCAAATTACTTTACATATTTACTATGACTTAACGTATTGCTAGAGATACTGGTGTCAAATAGCACCATTAAAAAAGTATCTAAACTTCACCACAAAACAAAAAGTACTTTAAAATGTATATTATTAAAGGCAATATCGAAGTATGAGAATCTTCTTCTGGCTAAGTTATTCATTCACAGTGTTCAGTTTAAAAGCAGTACCTATTGAAACTCAAAGTGATGTACTTATTCACAATATAACTCACAGGGTAAATGTTCGTAAAATTGCACTTGTCTTATTTGATGAACTCCTAAAGTACCCTGAGGGCCATTCTTTTCTCATTGAAAAATATCAATTGAAACATTTAACTAAAACTCAAATTTCTAGACTTAGACAGAGGGTAGATCAAATCGTTTCTCTTCATGATATAGAAAAAGTTCAAAGAGAAAACGTGGCCGGTATATATAGTAATTGGGGAAAGCAGGCCAGTTCTGATTTTAAAGAAAAGCTCAATAATCATGGTAATCATATCATTTCAAAAAAACTTTCAAAAATTTCACCGACGAAACAAGAACTAAAGCTGAGTCAAATGTTAGAAACATTTGCTGATCAAATAGATAGATATAAAAATCCAATTTCACCTTTTGAGTTTGGAAGAAAAATGTCCCATCCTGTTCAGTATGCACAAGAAACAAATGCTACAGATGAAATTTCACAATTACTCCGACATAAACAAGGACGAGAACTATTAGAATTTGGGATTAAAAGTTATGAAAAAACTGCGAAAGTTTTTAATAAACAAAAAGAGCTCATCTCACAGAAACTCAACCATCTCAATTACTTAGGGATTGATCAACGCACTCTTGATCCTATTGAATCTATTAAATTTGCCTATGCAATTGCTGATTATAATAAAAACTTACTAATTCAAATTTTTGATCATGCTCATACTGAGTTTTTTGAAGCAGCAAAACATTCTAAAGAAGGACAGATGGTCTACTACCACACCCTCTATAAATATAAACTCTATTTGGCAAAACAGGCCAATTCTTCACTTCGAAATAAATTCAAGCGTTTTTTAAGTAACACTTCGAAAGGTTATTTTAAGCTGTTTAGAGAAATAGAATTAATGGAAATTTCATGTATCTAATAAAAATTCTTCTTTCAATATTGATTCTAGGTGAAGTCAAGGCCATTGATTCATATTGCAAACATGGAGTTAGTCACCTTGTTTCTACTGAATACCATTTAATTATTGATGAGCTCAAATCTGGTTATAAAAGGATGACCAAGGAACAATTCACAGAAAAAATTCTTAAAGTTATTGATTTAAATGAGATAGAACTCCAAGAAGCGATTACAAAAATGACTAAGAGTAATCCTAGATTTTCTCTCTATGAAATTAGATATGCTTTGATACTCAAATCTTCTTACTGCTACTAAAATCTTGAAAGGACATTTTCAATTTTTTCAAAAATAATTTCAATCTCATTTTCATCAATTATCGGTGAAAATGAAATCCTTATAACCTTTTTTGCATCTTCTTCACTCAATCCATAGGCCAAAGCAACACTGGATGGTTTTATAGAACCAGAAGAACAAGCTGATCCAGTACCAACTTCTATACCTTCTAAGTCCAATGCTGTTAACACAACATCTGAGCGCTCCTTTAGAAATTCAAAAAAAACTGTATTGGAGTTTTGATATTTTGATTGATTCCCTAATATATTAATTTCATCTTTGAAGCGTGAATTTAGTTTATTCAAAAACTTTTGTTTTAAATCAAACTGCTTATTAAAAGAATATATTTTACAAATCTCTTCTAAGGCCAACTGTAAAGATTTTATACCTAGAGTATTTTCCGTTCCGCCTCTTCTTCCCTCTTGGTGTGTTCCACCATTTATGAGTGATTCAAAAGGGGCCAAAGTGTTGACAAAACTCAACCCTACACCTTTTAAAGCACCAATTTTGTGGCCAGAAAAAGTATAATAGTGAAGCTTTGAATTAAGTTTGTTCCAATCTTCTATTTTCCCAATTGCTTGGGCCCCATCAACATGTACAAAGCAATTAGTTTCATCAACGATCTTCTGTGCATCATCCAATGTCCATACAACACCAGATTCATTATTAACCCATGTATAGTTTAACAGAGTATAAGTGGTCTTAAGATTTTTAATTGAATCTACTGTGTGCTGAATATCAAAGTCGCCATTTGGCAATGGACATAGTTCAAGAACCTTGCAGCCAAGTTTTTCAAAAAAAGTTTTCTGTGATCTTACTGCTGAGTGATCACTACTAAAATAAACAAAAGAAATTTCATTAAAATATTTTAAAGCTAGACCTTTACAAATAGTATTTATACCTTCAGTTGCTCCTGAATGAAAAAATAGATGAAAATGTTCATTTTGTTTGAAGCACTTTTTTATAGCTTCTTGAGATAGTAACATTGACCTACGAGATGATTTCCCATCCCTATGAAGGGAAGAAGCATTTGCAAATGGAAATTCGTCTTTCTTTAAAAGTTCTTTTACGGAACTTACTAATGGTGCGGTCGCATTGTAATCTAAATAGTATGTCTTCATCATGTCCGCAAAATTATCAAAAAAATTAAGAAAAAACAAAAAAAGATGTCACTCATTTTTTTAGTGACATCCTTAATTGAGATTTTCAAAATTATTGATTTATTTCGCCAAGAGGTCCTCTAATAATTGACTCTGAAATATTTTCAGAATTGGCAGCACTAACAATCTCTGCAGATTGAGCAGTCTCTTCTACTTGTGGTATCTCAATTGTATTTGCTTTTCTTGTTAAATCACCAAGAGTTGTAGTTGTAAGGTATTCTCTCATAATAATTCCAAGATTTTCAAAATAATCACGAGATAAATGATATTCTACAGTATTTGCACTTTCAGCTTCAGTTCCAATTATGTCTTTGGCCGGATTAATATTTTCTCCAACACAGTCTAAAACGTCTTTTACTGAAATTTCATCCATAGATCTAGCTAAAACATAGCCGCCACCTGGTCCACGAACAGACTTAACAACTTGACCATTTCTTAACTTTCTAAACAATTGTTCAAGATAGTGAAGTGAAATGTTCTGTCTGTTTGAAATTTCTTGAAGTCTGACAGGGTTTCCATTTGATTTAGCAGTTAGATCAAGCATTGCTCTTACTGCATAACGGCCTTTAGATGTAAGTCTCATAATATCCTCCATAAAGTGATGGTTACTTTCCTTAGTTCCCGCGACACAACAATTGTAAACTATTCGTGTCTACAATTAAGTTACAAAAATATTATCATGCTGAAGAAACAGCTAAGTCAACTACCGTATGACGCTATTAATAGAGTTTTTCTGTCGCTCAACAAAAAAAAATACAAAAATCTCATATATTCAACAACTTATAGGTGCATTTTGTTTAAAAATTAGGCCATCATTTATTATTCCCCCTAACATCTGATGAAATACATCGGCATTTTATTCCGACTTCTTTACTATATTTTATTCATCTTCGTATTTTCAAACTCTTCACCACGTGTTAAACCAGTCGCTTCAAAATAAAAAGGGTAGAATAGCTGTGAAAATTCTTATTATCTTACTTCTTACAACAAACTTCTTATGTGCTCAAACTAGTGACCAAAAAAAGACGTTCAAAGATTCATTGCGATCTTTGCTTGCAAAAGAAGAACCTTACAAAAAAGAACCAATTACTTTGAAAGGAGACACTTTTCTTAATTGTGAAGAGCAGCTACTCGGGCAAAAGTTAAAGACTGTAGTGGGAGTAGATCACTATGGTTCGGGAAATAGGCTTGTTGAAATGTTCGAACATCTTGGTTATAAGTTTCTTCACATTGAGTCAAATCCAACTCATCCCACTATTTATACACATGCAATTGAAAAATTTCGCTCGGCGTTTAAGATTAATTATATATACGATAAAGATTGGGACAAAATGATTTCAATGCTTGAAGAGCAAGATATTGCATTTGTCCTAGCTGGAAGTGAATCCGGAGTTTTACTGGCCGATAAAATTGCTGAACGATTTAATACTGTACATAACGATACGCAATATTCAGAACTCAAAAGAAATAAATACCTTATGAATGAGGCCCTTAGGGATGCGGGGTTAGATGCCGTAAAACAAAAACTTACAGCTGATGTAAATGAGGCCCTTGAGTGGGTTACTGAAAACACAGAGTATCCAGTTATCGTAAAACCTTATGATGGCTGTGGAACAGTTGGGGTCAAAAAGTGCATGTCTCCTACAGAAGTGAGAAAGCATTTTAAGAAAGCGCTTTCTAGTAAAGGTGTTTACAATAAAATTCCTGATAAATTACTTATCCAAGAGTATTTGGAGGGCCCTGAATTTGTTCACAACACTGTTGGACAAGGTGGAAGACATATGACCTCTGATATTTGGGAATATGTTAAAAAACATCAAAAAGGTGCTACTGATATCTATGATTTGGATAAACTTCATCCGTACGAAGGAGATTTTCAATCACAGATAATTCCTTATGCCTTAGCTGCACTTAAGGCCATCCACTTAGATGAAGGTGCTTCACACATGGAGCTCAAATTAGTTCCAGGTAGAGGCCCTGTTATGATTGAAGTTGGTGCTCGAATGATGGGTTCTGATATGCCTCACCAATCATCTCCAGCTTTGTTAGAAGGTAGAAATCAACTCGATTTAATGGTCATTAAATATGATCACCCTGAGAGATTTGAAGAGATGCTCGATAATTATGAAGGTTACCATTTAAGAAAAAACATGATTTTTGTGACAGTGAACTCTCATACAAGTGGGCTTCGTTTTTCAGCAAAAGATTTTAATCAAGTTAAAGAACTCCCCTCTTATGTAGACTCTTGGGCAAAATACAAAGATGGTGAAAAAGTTCATAAAACGATAGACATGGAAACTCAAGTTGCCGAAATAATTCTGGCACATGAGTCTCGAGAACAACTTGAGGAAGACTATCAAAAAATAAGAAAGTGGGAGAAGAAAAAGTTTCTGCAAAAAGAATATTATATTTTCAAACTTTTTAAAAAAATATTTAAAAAAGAATAGTAACACTTTAGTGTTGAGCTGGCCCTCAAGTTCTTTTACTCAAAAAACATGAATATAATAAACTTATAATCGTTACAGCTATGAGTGGAAGAACAATTTCAAATAACAAGGGCCCACTTTTAGAAAAAATGTCTTGTATTCCAATCGTAGAGACTGAAACCGACCTCAATGGCAAAAAATATTAGCGATTGGCATCAAAAGTAAAAAGGTCTAATTTGATAATTTGATAATTTGATCTTATTTATTTAAATATTTTCTCACATAATCATTTACACCCTCTTCGAGAGAATGAAATTTAAATTCAGGAAGGACTTTTTTAAATTTTTCCATTTTTGCTTCTGTAAAATACTGGTATTGATCACGTAACTCTAATGGCATAGGGATAAACTCAATATTAACTTCCCTATCCATCGCTACAAACGTAGCAACAATCAGATCATAAAAACTTCTGGCACAACCTGTACCTAAATTATAGATACCACTATATATGGGATTAGAAGTTTCTATAAGCTCTCTCATGGCCCTGGTTACGTCTTTTACATAGATAAAATCTCTAAGCTGTTTGCCATCTTCAAATCCCTCTTTGTGAGATTTGAATAGTTTGACTTTTCCACTCTCAAGAATCTGTTGATGTCCTTTATTAACAAGGGATCTCATCTCATGTTTATGACTTTCACGAGGGCCATAAACATTAAAAAACTTAAGTCCAAACCAAATAGGAGGAGTTTTTTCTTGTTCTAAAACCCACAGATCCATTTCTTGTTTTGATTTACCATAGAAATTGAGTGGGCATAATTCAGACATCTTTGAATGGTCATCATCGTATCCTTTTTCTCCAGCACCATAGGTTGCCGCAGAGCTGGCATAGACTAAAGGAATTTGAAACTGTGAGGCCTTTTGAAATATTTTCTGTGAGTATTCAATGTTATTTTCTTTTAAGTAATTCCAGTTTCTCTCTGTTGTTGAAGAACATGCACCCATATGAAATATTTTTGAAAATGACTGCCAAACATCATCAGTTAATTCCCACATTTCATGAATGGAAATTAATTTCTCATACTTTATATCTTCAATATTTTTTAACTTCGTATTGTCTACATCATCAATTAAAAAAAGTTTTTCTCCAGCGTCGCTTAATTCTTTGGCCAAAACACTGCCTATAAAACCTGCGGCCCCTGTGATTAAAATCATGTTGTTTCCCTTAATTTTCTTGCATCAAAAAATAAAAACAATATTAGAATCACTAGAAAAACAATTTTCCCCGAATCCATCTTAATATAGAGACTGTGAAAATAATCAAGTGACTGAGATGAGATTTCATAAGTTTTGATTAACTCTCCAACAAGTTTCATCTCTTCTAACTTTTTAAGTTCACCTGTAAATGCTGTTATTTTTGGAATAATAATATAAAAATATCCACCTAGACCAGTACCTAGAACTAAGAGAGGAAGAATATATTTCCACTTTTTTTTAAGAAAAAATGCAGTAAAAATTGCAAATGCACATAGAATTATTTCTGCATAAACATATTTTGAAAAAATAGATATCCCAACTTCTCCTGCTGAATAGAGTTCATTTAGTGTTCTAAAGACTGTAGGAACTGCAACAAAATCAACAAGCAATGTAGTTCCAAGCCACATACTTAGAACGAACATCATGATAACAATAGGCACGCTTGCTCCTTTTATGAGTATTGTTTTTCTAAAAAAGGATGTACAAAAATGGCCACACCAAGAACACCAATTTCATAGAGAATAACTAAGGGTATCCATAGAGCGGCCATTGTGAAAATATCAGGTGGTGTTAATACGGCCGAAAGTACAGCAAAACCAACAAGTACATACGGACGAATTTTTCTAAGAGAATATTTTGTCACTACTCCCATGTATCCCATGATTAAAAGAATATTAGGTAATTGAAAGATAATTCCCAAAAAAACCAAAACTTTAGATGCTAAAACGAGATAGTCTTTTAATCCAATAGTCGCTTGCACATTATCTACTCCAAATCCTAATAGAGTTTGAAATGTATATGGAAAGACAACAAAATGTCCAAAGCTCACTCCTAAACAAAAAAAGAGAAAGCCTATAAAAATAAAAGGTCTAATCACTTTGACTTCATAATCATGTAGTCCAGGTTTGATAAAACCCCATAATTGATAAAACCAAAAAGGAGAACTCACTAAAATTGAACTCCAGAAGGCCACTTGTAGTTGTGAAAGAATTTTATCGAGAAGCCCTAAATAAACGATTTGCCCTTCACCTCTTTGTGCAATAGCTTCTCTTAAGGGAGAAAGTAGAATTTCAGAAATTTCACTCCCCATGGCGTAACAAGCAAAAAAAGAAATTGTCAAAATATAGACAACCTTGATTACCCGACTTCTCAGCTCTTCTAAATGCTCAGTTAATGCCATTTCTTTCAAATTTACCTCTCAAGACACTGATTTTAATTGTAAAAATTGTGAAAACAATCGATTCAACCTCTTTACGTCATTGTCGATAAGTGTAATATACAGTGCGCGCATGACCTTATGACATACTATAATTGTCTTATGCACTTTGTAACTTGAAAAGGAAGAATTTTGTGAAAGTTTTGGCCATCTTTTTAACATTTTGCACCATCTGTTTGCGTTCATATTCTATGGATTGTGAAGAAAACAATTCTTTGCTGAATTGTTTAGGCCATGAGGAAGCTGAAATACATATTTCTAAACAAGACGGGCCTCATTACAGACTGAATCAAGAAATCATAAATCTCATTAAAAACGATCATCCCCTTCGTTTAAAAAAAGAATATTGCCAAAAGTTTTGCAGCTCAGATGGAGCAAGTAGAACAGTTAAAGTTTTAGAGGCCTCTCTCATTATTGGAAAAGACTTATTTATTCTTCATGATGAAACTTTGCCTGAAGGACAATGGAAAAATCTAGGAGTTGATAATTTATTATCTAGTGCTCCTCATATTTTTATGAATTATTTATCATCACTTAAACTTTATTTTGGCGATAATCCAAATTGTTTGGATAAATACATTCCTGAAATTGTTGCACTTCAAGACCAGATTAGAGATTTAGAAAGTGAGGTCTCTAGAGAATTTTTGCTAAATGAAAATAATAAAGATAAAGTCAGAAAGATTTTTAATAAATTACTTGGTAGAAAAAATGAAAATGAATCAACAAAAATCAATCTTGCCTATATAGTTCGTAAATGTAATTCAGAAAAGCACTAAGACTACATTAACATCAAGATTAAATTGTGTTGCAAAATTTTCCTTCAATTTCTTTTCAATTTTACTTTTCTCAATATCTGTAAATTTGTCTTTGCAAATTATTTTGATTTCACTGTTTGACGTATATGAAATAGACGGACAATCAACTTTAAAAAATATTTTACTGACATACAATGCTTTAAGATATTTATTGAGACTTATTAGAATTTCTTCACTTAACTCTAAATTTTCTTGTGGTAGTGTTTGAGCGATAATTTCTTCAATGTCTTCAACACAACTTGAACAACCACCACCAGCGAGTAAAAGATCGGTTACGTCCTTCGTATTTTTTACTTCACCAGAATTTATTTTTTCTTCAATCTGATCTCTAAAAACACCAAAGCAACGACAAATAAGAGAATTTGAACTCTGCCCTTCGAGATCACAAAGATTTGTCTCCTCCCCATTTAATTTAAAATGAATCTTTTTCATTAGAAATGAAGGCAGAAAGAGAAATGGTAAATTCCCTTCTTCGTAGAGGTCAATGAACTCAAAGTCTTGGCAAATCTGCTCCAAGTAGAGTGTAGAAAAATCAAATCTCAATGTTTCGGCGATAGATTTTTTTAGGCAAAATTGACAATATAATTCAAAGTAAGGAGTCCAAAGCTCATCTACAGAGTTATGTGAAATTGCTTTAATCTTTTTTAAATTATCCAATTCAACAGATAGTTCATAGTCATACTCCCACAGATTGTGTGAGCTTTTTGCATGTGGAAACTGAACGTGAGTTTTGTTAAATGTTGAATTTCTAAAAATCTCATTAAGTTGTGACATTTTTTTCAAGCTCTTGAACAAGTGAATTGATTTCTTCGAGCTCCATAGTTGGTTGAGTTAAAATTTCATTCCCGTCTTGTGTAACATAGATAGTGTGTTCAAATTGAGCAGAAATGAGTCCATCATCAGTAACAACAGTCCAATCATCTTCTAACACATGGCAATTTCTTGTTCCTAAATTAATCATGGGTTCAATTGTAAAGGTCATTCCTTCTTTAATTTCTATGCCAGTCCCTTTTTTTCCATAATGAACAACTTGAGGAGCTTCATGAAACTCCCTACCAATTCCATGTCCGCAATATTCTCTGACAACTGAATACTGATAAGAATGTGCAATTTCTTGAATAATAGCACCAATATCACCGAGCCTGGCACCTGGTTTTACTATTTTTATTGCCTCAAATAGACATTCTTTTGTCACTTCTACTAGTTTTTGGATTTCTGGGCGAACATTACCAATCAAAAATGTTTTATTCGTATCTCCATGAAAGTTGTTTAAATAAGTCGTCACATCAATATTAAGGATGTCTCCATCAAAAAGAGATTCATCATCTCTAGGAATACCATGGCATATTACTTCATTACGAGAAGTACATACAGATTTTGGAAATCCATGATAATTAAGTGGAGACGGGTAGGCCTTATTTAAAGTTATAAATTTATGACAAATATTATTAAGTTCACCTGTTGTAACACCAGGTTTAACAAACTGTTCAACATAAACCAAGGTATTGGCGGCCAGCTGGCAGCTTTTTCGCATTATTTCAATTTCTTCTTTCGTTTTTAAGTTTATCATGAATCTCACCTTAGAGAGGAATAGACCTCAAATTTCCTAATTAGTCAATGAAAGTAGATTATACTAGAATATTAAATAGTATTTAAGGGGTGTATATGGCCATCATTCAATTTCCACCTATAGAGTTAGCTGATAAGGACGGTCTTTTGGCCTTAGGCGGTGATTTAGAAGTTAACTCACTACTTTTTGCCTATAGGCAAGGGATATTTCCCTGGCCTATTTCGCAAGAGTTTCCTTTGGCCTGGTTTTGTCCTGATCCAAGAGGCGTTTTATTTGCAGATAATTTTCATGTTTCTCGAAGCTTTAGAAGATTTCTGAATACTACATCATATGAGGTAAAATTCAATTATGATTTCCGCTCGGTGATAGAAAATTGTGCAAACACCCAAAATCGTTCTGGGCCTGCAGGAACATGGATTACGCCAGAGTTGATCCAGGCCTATTGTCATATGTTTGAAATGGGTTATGCATATTCAGTTGAAGTTTACGACAAAGGTGAATTGGCAGGTGGTTTGTATGGAGTCTGTATAAATTATTTTATTTCAGGTGAATCTATGTTTTATAAAAAAGCAAACGCCTCTAAATTTGCCTTATATTTTCTTTTAGAAAAACTAAAACTAAGTGGCATTACATGGATTGATACTCAGATGGTGACGCCGGCAACACATAAACTTGGAGCGATAGAAATTAGTAGATCCGATTTTTTCTCTCTTTTAAACAAATCTCTTGAACGAAAAATAGATCGAGATGAACTTTTTTAATATTTCTGACAATATTGCTTTTTGATTTTTAGCGCATAGATTTGTTTAAAAATGCCGATAAGAAAATGTATCTTATTGGGAGAATATATTTTGAAAAATAATTTGTTTTATCTATTTATAATTTTTTTTAGTTTATCATGTGGAAAAAGAGAAATAATAAATACGAATCTTATCGATAAGACTGTCATTTATGGTTCAACCCAAGTCGCGATTATAGAAAGTGACAATGGTCCGAAGCAGGAAGTTTTTTTGCAATCAAGCAATAATCAGATATATAAAATCCAGTCCAAGAAATATTCAAACTTATTACCCAACGTCGAAACGATTATTTACTTAAATAATAGTGAAGCTACAAATGAATCTGAAAATTATTACATCTTATTAAAAGATGAAAATATTAAAGATATTCAGCAAAATACACTTTCGAAAGCAACATTACTTGGAGATGGTGAGATTATAAAATACAAAGTTGCCCTCGTTGCATTGTCTTATAACGATCTACAAGCTCCAGTTATCACTCCAGAATTTGCGGAACAATTTGAAAATATATTTGAAAATTCAGTTTGGAATAACTTTGATATCGAAGTTGAAATTATAGAAGGTAGAGTTAATAAAAATTATCCAGGCTGTCAAAATTGGTATGGAATTGGGAATGATGTCAGTCCTTTTGCAAGTGTGGGAAATAGTCCGAATCAGTTTAATCGAGTTGTTACGATTTTGGGAAATGGTGCAGGCAATGGATGCTGGGGTGGAATAGCTTTTCTTGCAAAGTACAATGAATATTCGATTGCAAAGTTAGTCAATGGAAGTTTTATCACTTATCCAGTCACGGCCCTTGTTTCTGGTTTGAATTTAGACATTGCAATACACGAACTAGGCCATACGATTGGACTTTCGCATTCAGGGAAAGAGAAAGGAAATCCTCCTGGTAGTATAAATTATAATTACGGTGATGATACTTGTATAATGGGAATAAGCAATCAAAAGTATAGGATGAATCCAATTAAATTAAGAAATCTTGACATTCTCTCTCCGGAAAGAGGTTATAAGTTGGCAGTGAAGAACAAAACATTCAGATTATATTCTATGGAAGAATTTGAAAATGGAAATGAGGTCTTCGATGGATCAAGTGTCATTTATTGGAATAGGCATTTTATTAGTTTTGCAAACCCCATTATTTCTAGTCAATATAAAAATCAAGTCTTAGTTCATAAGTATGCGACAGATGATATTGGATATACTACAAATAAACCCTCTTCTAATTTCATTGGAGGATTTAAGGAAGGAGACATATATTCTGATCCAGACTCTGATTTTGAAATGGTTGTAAAAAAATTTCACAATATTAATATACCTTATTTTGAAATCGAATTTAGAGGAAGTACATTAAGTGATCATGAGCCAGACTATGAAGAATGCACGCATGTCTATCATTCGGATTCGTTACAGGTTTTTCTTCCTAAAAGATTTGCGTATTCAAAGTCAGGTTCATTTTATGTAAGTTATACCCCTGAAGAAGTCATTGGAAAATGTAATCATCAACAAATTAGGGTCGAAATAGATAATCTAGATCAAAATATTAAAAATGAGCATCAAAATGAGCTTGCCATCGATTATAATAGTAGCTCTTTAAAAAGAGAGCTTGAATTTGTTTTTGATGAATATAAAATAACTTCTGATTTCAAGATAAAATTAAGTCTCTTCATTAACAATAGGTTTGTGAGATCAATCGTTAAAAATGTTACACCTGAAACTTGTAAGGATAGTAAAGATTGTATTTACAATCAAGAATGTTTACAGACACCAGGAATAACACAAATCTATGATTTTAATGGACGAGAGATTGGTGATAAAAAATTGGCCCATTTTTATTTGCACGATAACAAACCTTCGTTTTGTGGAGAATCGACCTATTCCCTATCGCTCCTTTCAAATAACAAAATCAGCACAGGTTTGGGCCCTGAAGATATTTCAATCATTACCGAAAATGAATTCTATAAGAGAAATTTTGCTGTCGAAAACCCTCAACTTATAAAATTAAGACCGGGAGAGGCAGTGAAAATACCGATAGAGTATTGGTTTAAAACAAATCAAAGTGTTAAAACGAACTCAGCGATTTGGTTTTCAATTAAAGATTTAACAGATGTTAATTTAACAGGAATAAATTCAATAATCTTCTTAAATAGTAATTATAAAGATCCTAATTCTCAATATTGGGATCCCAATCAGTTATTATTTCGTCATTTAAACATTAAAGAGTGTTCTGCTGAAATTGATCATCCAACATCCATAAACTTAAACAGTACTAAAATTTCACTTACAAGTGGAAAATTTGTACCAATTGAATTCTCAGATACTAAAAATGTTTTTTTAGGAAAAAATACACAAACAACAATTAAACATAGTGCTTCTGTATATGGTTCTAGTGGCCATGAAAGTTTATTAATTGAAGGGAATCCAAGTGTAATTATCGACGGAAATGTTGAAGAAATTCATCTACCTGGGAAACATACTGATTACAAGTTTTCACTTTCAAAAAAGGGAAGATTTGAAATTTCTTATCGATGTGAAATTGACTCATTTGTAACTTCATTCATTGGCGTAAATAAAAATGTTAAAATACTTTTTTCAAATGGTTTTACCTTTCTTTCAAAAAGACGTGTCTCATCGTATCACTTAGGAAACCTGGAAATTTCAAATTAAGTATAGTTTTACTTTAAGAGTCCTCTTAGTCCCTTACCACCATTTAAACTTTTGCGAAAAGCAAGTTCCTCAATTCCCCAGATGGCATCTTCTTTTTTGCGAATTATGGGTGGGAGCTCACTCGTTAAACGAATAGCATCCACAGGACATATTTCCTCACAAAATCCACAGTAAACACACTTAAGGATATCAATCTTGAAATCTAACGGAGGTCTCTGTTCATTTTTTAAAACATTATTTGTTTCAATATATAAACAATTGACAGGACAAACTGATAGACAAATTCCACATGAAATACAGCTTAATTCACTTTTTTCTGTTGTTGTTAGTGCGATTAATCCTCTATAGCGATTTGATGTACGATATTTTTCAAAAGGGTAAAAAATTAGAGGAGATTTTTGTTTTAATCTCATATAAAAAGTAAAATAAATTATCTCCTTAAAAAAAAACAGTATGGATGAAATTATTGATTTTTTATTAAAAAATATTCTTTTAATAATCATTTTATCGATCCATTTCAGAAGAATTTATATTAACAGAATTTAGGGCCAATCTTACTTCTTGTGGGTTAAGTCCTATTGATATTTTACTAAATGTTTGAAAATGATCAAATGACGGAGCTTTAATCTTTACCCTTTTTGGACTCTCTTTTCCGTCAGAAATGAGCGTCATGCCTAAAAGTCCATTACTTGATTCAATATGATGTACATAGATTCCCTCAGGGATACACATCGCCTCATTAATGACATAATTACTTTTGACAATTCTATCATCAAGTTCATTTGTTTGGTGATAGTTGAAAAATCTATCTAAAAAACTTTCTGTGACATGTGAAGTGGCCGGAAAGTTATCTAGAACTTGTGAAATAATCCTAATTGATTGTAAAATTTCTTCAACTCTCACTAAAAACCGATCATAGCTTGATCCATAAACACCTAGTGGAATTTCGAAATCAATATCGTCATAAAAGTAAAAAGGAAATTGTTTCCTTAAGTCAAAATTTATTCCTGTTGCTCTAAGTGTGGGCCCAGAAGCTCCTATTTTAACTGCTTCAGATGCATTAATAATTCCTCTTTTTGTCATTTCCATCCAACCACGAGATCTTACTAACTTTTTGTAGGTAGAAGCTACAACATTTTCAATTTTAAATAGTACTTCAAATGAAGAACTTACCCAGGCCTTAGGGAGTTGTTTTGAAAGACCTCCAATTCTATTCAGTGTCATCGTAAAACGATGACCTGAACATTTTTCATAGATTTCATGGATCATTTCTTTTGATAGGTAAAGATCATTTGATAGATCTGTAGCTCCAACTTCATAACACATGGATGCCAGGCTTTGTAAGTGATCACTTATTCTCGCAAATTCTATAAAGACCATACGTGCGGCCATTGTATAATCAGTAGGAGTTATTTTTAAAACTTTTTCAACTAGCTGAATCCATAATTCAGAATTTATAAATGCTGAATTAAAATTGAGTCGCTCAAGAAGATGGTTTGCAAACTGATATTTAATCGTTTGTAGTTGCTTTTCAATTCCCCTATGGACAAATCCTGCTCTGGGTCTCGCACTAATTATCTTATCCTCTTCAATTTCGCATACAATATCATAGGTCCCCTGAGAATGAGGACCTCTTAAAGAAATGTGACCTATATATGAATCTGATTGAATATCTAACACTGATTTTTGACTTTTAGTCTTAAAATTTTCAATTTCTGAAATTGTTAGATCTCCATTCGGATTAAAGCAATTTAAAAATGTTTTTTCATTGATATGATCAGGAATCAGTAGAGATGGTATACCTCTTGCATAGGTATCATACTGAACCCCAAACAGATCGTGCATTTCTCTTTCGTACCACCCTATGCTTGGAATTATTTCTCTTAGTCCAGGACATTGGCCATCATTGATTTCTACTACAATTAGCACGTAGATAGCATGTTCAAGTGAATAAAACTGATAATATGCTCTAAACAAGTCGCTTGAAGTTGAAGAATTGCCTAGATCTTCAACAAAATGGTCTACAAAATAATCTAATTTATATTTAGATTTTAAGATAAATATTTTTTCTCTGAGGACATCTTTAGATATATTTATTTTTGTAAAATTGTCTTGTGTTGATAGTGAGTCGCCAAACTCATTTTCTAATTGTTGGAAGATGTTCACAGTTCGGCCTTAATTTTTTCTTTAAGAGTTAGTACTCCTTCGATAATAGATTGCGGAGATGGTGGGCAACCAGGAATAAAGAGATCAATATTTATGTATTTTTCAATTGAATGAATTATATTTGGCCCATTAAAAGGTCCTCCACAAGAAGTACATGCACCCAATGCAATAACCCATTTAGGAGAGACCATTTTTTCATATATTCTTAAGAGGTAGGGCAACATTTTGGTGGTTATCGGACCTGAAATGATAAGTAAGTCCGACTCAGAAGGATCGACTTGCAGAAGTGCTGGAATAAATCTATCCATTTGATATCTTGGCCCACATGCTGAGATATATTCAAAGGAGCAACAAGCTGTTCCTATTGGCATTGGAGAAATCGTGTTTGTATTGGCCCACAATTCGATTCGTTTAAAAAAGCTATTTGCTCTAAATGTAGAACCAAGTTGACTTGTTTCTTCATTAGTTTCTGTAGATTCTATCATGGGAAGTATTTTAGGAAAGATTCTTTGGCCTGTCACTGATTTTAGAAATGTACTCATTGCACAAAAAAAACAGACTTATGAATGATTTTTGAAGATTGACATTTAAAACTAATTTGTACATTATCAGCTCCTAGCAAATCAATCATATACATCACGCTGAGGTGGTGAAATTGGTAGACACTCAGGATTTAAAATCCTGTGACCTTAACAGGTCGTGCGGGTTCAAGTCCCGCCCTCAGCACCATTACTCTCTGATTCTTGATTCTTCCCGATCGATGGTGGGTAAACCATCCAAAGCCCTTCAACCACAGACACTTAAGAGACGTAACCGATAGTTATTTGGGTTCTTATGTCCATAAGCTCTTCTACTTACATGGGAAGCATTATTATTAAATCCCTCCGGCCCTGAATTTGTGAGACTATTTACAAAAAATTAAAAAATCCTGTCTCCCAAGTATTAATTCTTCTTATTTATTGTAGAGAACCTATTTTTTTTACAATTCGTTTTTTTAAATTTGAAAAAAAATTTTTTCGCACTTATTTTCCATTCTAATACAGCGTATAAAAGTGGTTCATCTAAACAAGGAGTTGCCAATGAAAACAATGTTACACAATTTACTGTCAATCTTACTTCTCATATCTCTGGTTTCATGTGGGAGTGATAGTTATGACCAATCACAAGAAGATGCTGATCAAAAGCTTTCTGAAATAACAGCAATGAGAACAGAGCTTGAAGGTTTGGGTGTTAGATTTTCAAAGGATACTGAATATCGTGCTTATGGATCTTATAATACAAAGTTTACAGTTCAATACAATGGTGCAAACACTGAAATTGAAAAAGATGAAAGAGTACTTCAAGTATTGAGAGTTTTTGTTCAATCAATCTCAAATTTTTTGGATAATTATAGCTCTGAAGATTGGTTTATTTCTCATCGAGATGAGCTTGAAAAAAATATGGAAACTGCTAGTCAATTGATTCCTAAAATAGAGCAATTGATTGAAAAGAAACAAGAGTTGCAACGTAAAGAAGACGAATACCATTCTCTTCAACTAAAAGAAAATTCTAGAATTGAAGGCAATATTGATAATATGCTGCAAATTATTAAAACAACCGAAAAACACTTAAAAAGTTTAGATATAAGTTTAGTTTTTTATAAATTTGTAGGCGAGCTTCACATTCCAATTTATGAAATCAAATATGGACTTGAATCTCGAATCGACGCAGTAACAAGCATAGCAGATTTTAAAAATTTAATTACAAGAATTGAACAAGTTGAATCTGAAGTTTCCGAATACTTTCAAAAACTTGATAAAGAAATTGAATTATTAAATGAAAAAAATATTAAAACAGAATTTACAAAAGAAAATCTCACTAAGTTGAAAGAAATTTGGGGAAAACACACTTCACTTAAAATTTTCCCTGAAATTTCTTCTCAGACCAAGGAAAAGATTTTAAAAGAAATCGAATATATTGAAAAGAATACGATCGAAAAAAATCCATAATCGGTATTTGTTGTTTAGCCAAACTTGTTTTTTCTCAAAAAGCAAAGTTATTATTTTTAGTATCATTTTGAAATGTTTGCCAAGATGGTACTTTTTTAACCTAGATAGATAACATTTTCCATCTTATTTAAATTTTGAATTGTTTGTTTGTTCATCCCAATAATTTTTAGATTAGACTCTTGCCATTCTATTAGAGTATTCATCAGACTGCAGTTTTATGAACAAGTCTAATTTTTATAATTAAAAAAATAATAGATAAAATAATTCAAAATTTTCAATGCGAATTCGCAATTTCTGTCTTTGCAATTAACTCTTATCAGCTTTCTTCAAATTATTTTTTAAATTGTTTTTACAAATTGTCATTTCATTTATTCAAGCCCAATCATCTGAAGCAGATTTTCCCCGCTCAATATTGATATAAAACCATCACTGTAATCGATAACAGAATAGGTATTATAGAATCCATTCGTCGTGTAACTATACTTAAAAAGAATATTGTCAACTTCATGAATTTTCATCAACTTTGAAGAATAATCATAAAGACCAATTGTTTTGTCCTGAAAATTAACAATAAACAAATTTTTTGCAGATGTAATTACAAATTGGTCCGCTCTTACAGGAATAGATTCTAAAACTTGAAAAAAATCATTTTCAAGTTTATATCTGTAGAATATGTTTCCAACAACTCCGTTTTGAATAGAGTTAGGATGCGAAACAAATAGTTCATTATTCGAATTGAACCTCAAATCATTGCCAAATGAATTCTCTGACCAAGTGTAACTACCTGTAGGTGGGAATATTTTCTGGTGCAATTGAAAAATTTGATCTATTCCCTTTTTGTAAATGAGTACAGATCTTGGTAAAACTCCATATTTTTTATCTTGATACCATTTATTGGGTTTTGCACTGATGGCCAAAAAATTATCACTTAATTCAATTCTATCTCCCAAAGTAGAATAAGTTCTATCCATTTTTATCAACTGATCAAATTTTAATATTTCATTTTCCAAATTATAAATCATTATTTTATCACTATAAGAGTAAGTTCCGCTATATAGGGGAAAAATCAACTTATTGTTTTTAAAATAAATTTTATTCCTTAAGGCCAAATTTGCATATTGCCCTAATTCCTCTAAGATTGATTCTGGATAAATTAGTTGTTTTAAAATAAATTTCTGAGTAGCACTATCCCATTTAAACAATGAGAACATTCCCCTACTATCGATCATTCCTGAATCTTCCTTAAAAATGGTAGTTTCATCAGATAAAATGAGAAACTCTCCATTTACATAACAATTACCAAATCCTAAAAGTCTTTGGTAACCTCCGCCGCCACTCGCATAATAATCAGGTTTTTGGCCTTCAAACAATTTCAAAGACTGCTCTAAATATTCTTGATCTATACTTTGAGCAAATTTCCAAGATCCATTTATTTTTCGATAGATAATAGCACCATTATTTTGAACGAGTTCGTTTGAATCTAATTTGTCGCTAGATGCGGAAACGCACATCAAATTTTTACTTATCGAAACACCGGCCCCCCTTTTTTGAGTGGGTAAGACTAGTGACGATTGATCTAAAAATACTTCTATAACCCTAATGGTTGTTTCACCTTTCAACCCATTTGAATCAACAACTTGAAATAGATAATCGTTATTAACTTGAATCTCTTCGAGAACTTTTATCTTAAATGTCTGATCATCAGTAGAAAGTACTTCAAAATGTTCTCGATCATGTATTAATTGATATGGACCTTGTCCACCTGATACATTCACATCAAAAATTTCACCTGGTGTGGCCGTAGGTTTCGATGAGACAACTAACCCCCAGACACCTTCACCATTTCCTTCTATTCGATTTTTACCAAAAAGTTGTTCTGTAAATTCTGTCGTACTTTCTACCTGACAAGAAAGACAGACAACTAAAATTAATAAATGTACGAATATCTTTTGTAATTTCATAATATTATTTTAAGTAGTAACTGATCGGTAAAATCAACTTATACTTAAATCTTATATTACACTACCCAAGTGTCTGTTATTACGTTAATTCTAAATTGGAACTAAAATATGATCCTAGCAAATAAATGAGTCATCTCTATGCCCTAAATGTCTATTTTTTGCCTTTTACACATTCAACATAGAAGCAATTCCCATGTTTTTCTATTCCTGAAATAATAAAACCACATTCCTTCATTAAATTTTCTATTTCTGTGAGAGTATAGAGTTTATATAAAATTCCCTTTTTAAGACCAAAAGTGTTTACCTTATTGGCCAAATATTTTAAGAAGCTTGGCCCTGAGGGATTTGAGAGAATATTCATTCTTAAAACACCTCCGTCCTTCATCACTCTATGTATTTCCAGCAAACATTCTTTTGGATTAGGAAAAGAATGAACCGCATTCGCAATATTAACTGTATCAAAGGTATAATTTTCGTATTTCATATTCGAAGCATCCATTCTATCCATAAAGAAATTGCCTCTTTTTGAAAATCTCTTTCTGGCCTCTTTAATCATATTTGTAGCATAATCTAGTCCATGGATCTCTGGCAGACTCCCTCGAAAGAAATTCAAACCTCTATAGTAGAAATAAATAAGTTCAAACAAACTTCCTGTTCCAACTGCAATTTCTAAATGTTTTGTTCCAATATTTTTTGCAAAATATCTAATTTGTTTAAATAGAAAATTTCTATACGCAATAACTAAAATACAAAGACCTCTGAGATCATAAAATAATCCAGAAGAATTGTATGCTTGATCAACGTCTTCTATTTTTTGCGTAGATGACAGAGAACTCTCTTTAAAGACTTTTTTATCTACAATGATTGTATTATTATTTCTTTCCTCTCTAACAGTTTCCATATGTACTCCTTATGACTTAAAAATTTTTAAATCCGAAATTTGTTCATTTAGATATGTAATCAAACTTGATATGAAATAAATCAATGCAAAAACTTCAGATGTTTTCTTCCAAGAAATTTCTTTTCTTCCATCTATAAAGCTTTCATGTGTTGTCGTATTACAATTCACATAGCGCGAACACATTTTCATTGTATTTTTTGATATTGATGCTTTCATAAAAGTTACACCTTTTAGTTGTTTTTCTAATATTGCCATGTTATCTTGATATTATTTGTCATATTTATGTCGCTATATAATATATTAATTTCAACAGGATAAATGATATAGACTTCGACAAAATTGAACATTTAATTCAACAGGGCGAACATCTTTTAGTTAAGCAAAACATAAAAAAAATTGCGAAAAGGGGTTCACTTTCTAGAAATAAAAAAACAGTTCTCGCTAATATATGTAAAAGAGTTGGGCTTCCGGAGCTTGGTTTATCAGTTCTTAGGCCTTTTGTAAGAAATAGGTTCAATGATTTAAAAATGGCAACTTCACTCGAAATCATTGAATATGCTGGATGTCTCGTTTCTCTAGGAGCTGTACATGAGGCCATCAATCTATTACAAACTAGAAACTTTGAACAATATCCTGAAGCCAACTTCACTTTAGGTATGGCCTATACTGCTTTGTGGGATGGTAAAAACTCAGCAAAATATTTTAAAGAGTTCATTAGTTCATCTCCCATATCAAATTATAGAAAGCAAATTGCTAAATTAAATCTCCTTCAGTCATATCTCTCGTATGAAACTCTGGAAAACTCTGTAGAACTTGCTGATTCAATACTTACAGATAACCAGAAATTAAATAGTTCCGTCATAACAGCTAATACTCTTATATTCAAAGCGCAGGCAATTGTTGATATATATCCTAGGGAAAGTGTTGAATTACTAAAAAAGGCCAAGGAGTATACAAAAAAGATGACTGGCCCTGATTTATGGATAGATAAATGGTTGGCCTATACCACTTTTTACATGGGAAACAAAAAAAAAGGCATTCGTGATATGAAAGAATGCTTAAAAAAATCAACTTTTTTAAAAAACACAGAAACAATCAGAGATTGTTTTTTTTATCATTCGTTGTTTACATCAAATGAAAAAGGAATTCAATATGTTTACAAGGGAACACCTATTTCTACTTTTCGAAAAAAAATACAAAATTCTTATCAGTTAATGTTTCAAAAAGATTTCGTCTTAGATCACTCTCCAATAGGTCCACGAAATGGACAATTGCTAGACTTAAATGGCCATGTTAATTTTAAAGGTTTAAGCAACAAAAATGATTCATACAAATTATTAAATATTTTATTAAGCGATTTTTTCAGACCATTTTCAATTCCTTATCTTTTTTCATTACTTAAACCTGATGAATATTATCTCGATAGTTCTCCTCAAGTCATGAGACAACAAATATACAAACTTAAACAAATTCTAAAAGAACATCATTTTTATATACCTATTATAAAAGAGAGATATGGACACAAAATTGATTTTGATAAAATCAATAATGTAAGAATAAAACTTGTAGATTCTGATCATATAAATGAAATTTCCCAGCTTGATCCTTTATTAGTTCTTTTAAAAAATAATTTTGAAAAGAAATCATTTAGAACAATTGATATTCAAGACTTTACTGGACTCAGTATGAGAACAATTCAACGCTCATTAAAAATAGGTCTTGATATGAAAATTATTGAAAGTAGAAAGATTCATCGAAAAACATTTTATTTTTTTAAAGTTAATTCTTAATAATTTAAGAAGAAATATGATCGGATTATTTTACAATGGCATTCTTTCTTGACTTGTAGAGCTTTAGTCCTACAAGAATGCTAAAAAATGAAGGAAATAGAAAAGAAAGAAACTGAAATTTGGGGAAGATGGCAACCCCAAAAAGACTTCCAAGAATAAAAGAAATTATCAAATTAATCCGAATTTTATTAAAATAATCTTCACTATGTTCTTTTGAAATGATTGATTTTGCCAATCCTATTCCGAGGTCAGTCGTTATACCTGTCAAATGAGTCGTTCTAATAATCGATTTAGAATAATGGGTGAAAATTGCATTTTGAGCTCCACAAGAAAACGCCAAGATGGAAAGTAAGATAAAGTCTCTAAAATTATGAAATTCTTCTCCAAAATTTCCAAAAAATCCAAATTTACCCAATATGGAAACCACCAGAAATAAAATACTTTGGATAACCAAAATATGGATATATACTGGGGGCCGGTTTTTTTGTTTTCTAACTTCTGTAAATATTGAACTTAAAAATGCTCCCCCCAAAAAAAAGACGGGGACTAACAAAAAATATATCGAATTGGCAAAATCACCATTCATTGTATGAATACTAAAGTGAGCAGAAAAACCAGTAATATGTGAGACAAAAATGTGGACGGTAAGTAGTCCCCCAACATTAACAAATCCCCCTTGGAAAGCAAGGAGAGACCATGTAATTCTATTTTCAGGACGTAAAATTATATCTGTCATAAGCTTT
Organism: Halobacteriovoraceae bacterium; assembly: GCA_020635115.1. NCBI lineage: Bacteria > Pseudomonadati > Bdellovibrionota > Bacteriovoracia > Bacteriovoracales > Halobacteriovoraceae > Halobacteriovoraceae bacterium. Next base: position 360,424 of record JACKAK010000003.1, read on the forward strand.
AATTATTTTAACATATACTTTTTATCATTATTTATTTTTTTCATTTTATTTTTTACGCTGCTAATACTTCCTTTAATTTATTGACATCAATTGGCTTACTGATAAATGCACTCAATCCCACTTCTTTACATTTATTAATATCAGATACGAAAGCATTTGCAGTTAGAGCAACAATTTGAGGAGCATTTTCATTAAACATTGCTAATATTCTTCTTGTAGTTTCAAAACCATCTATTTCTGGCATCTGTAAATCCATAAAAATTAGAGTATAGGGAATTTTTGTATCTTTGATTATTTGTAACGCTTCTTTACCATTGTTGGCAATATCGCATGTTAGACCTAATTTAAATAACATTTTTTTCAGAAGAATTTGATTAATTTCATTATCTTCAACCACAAGTATTTTATGTTTGATATTTCTTCCAAAATTAATATCATAGACTACCTTTTCATCTGGTTGTTTCATCATATGATCTTCGGGACTGATGTCTAACGGTAGACAAACTGTAAACGTTGTTCCTGTGCCAAGCTCACTGACAACTTTTACTTCTCCCTTCATCAAGTGAACAAGTTCATTGATAATTGCAAGTCCTAAACCTGTACCTCCATATTTTCGGTTTATCGACTCATCTGCTTGGGTAAAAGGAGTAAATAGATTTTTAACTTTTTCCTCAGGTATACCGCAACCAGTATCTATCACTTCAATTATTAAATCGCATTTATTTTTGTTTTTAGTTTTACATAAAAATTTAACCTTAACAGAACCTCTCGTTGTGAACTTTAAAGCATTTGAGATTAAGTTATTGATGATTTGTTGAATTCTTACGTAGTCTCCCTTCAAATAGGAAGGAAGATTTGAGTCTACTTCTTGGGATAGAATTATTTTTTTCTTCATCGCTTCTGTTTTAAAAAGATTAATTGAGTTTTTAAGAATATCATAAGTATTGAAAGTTATCATTTCAAACGTCATTTTACCTGAATGAATCTTACTAAAATCTAAAATATCATTCAAAATAGACAATAATTTATCACTACTTATCTTTATTGTGTTTAAAATTTCTTTTTGTTCAACAGTTAAATTGGTTTCTCTTATAATTCCAAGCATACCTATTATACCATTCATAGGAGTACGGATTTCATGACTCATTGTCGCTAGAAACTTCGACTTCATCTCATTTGAAATTTCAACTTCTCTAATTTCATTTTCAATTTTTTGTCTTGAATTAAGAACCATATTAATAATCCAAATGACAATTATTGAAATAAGACAGAAAATTGTTGAACCAACTAATGTCGTGTAAAAGATATCATATGCTTCTGCATGATCTATTTCTGTTGTAATTCCAATATTAAGAGGATTCTCCCAAGTCCATGCCCCAATAACCTTTACCCCTCGATAATCCCTATATCCTTCTAAATTTATTCCTGATTTTTTTAAAATTGCATTTTGAACCATTAAAGTTGGTTTCATATTCGTCTGATCAACGAGTTGAGATCTGGTATTCTTGCCTAATTTTTTCCCTGGGTCACGTATAGAGATCGTTGAAATAGTTGTTTTACTTTTTTCATCTATTAAACCTATATCTCTAAGTTGATCAATAAATCTTGTTCTACTTAACATAAGTCCATTTTCATCAAATGAATAAGTCTCTCCTGTCTCTCCCATCCGCCCTCTTTCTAATAACATTGTATAATCTGAATCTGGATGAATTCTCAGGGTAAAAATTGCAATAACTTCACCCGAATCATTTTTTATTGGAGCAAGGGTAAACATTGTTCTATCTTTTGCATTACTTTCAGAAAGATCATTTTTCATAGGATGTGAAAAAACAGTCTCTCCCTTTAATACTTTTTTAATTAATTTTTTTTTGTATTTCAGTGGGTTGATTTCCCCGATATTTGTATCTCGAGAGGAAGCTAAATTAACAAAACTTGGTGAAATAATGAAATAGCCGTTATGGCCTTTGGATTTAATAAAAGGCAGCATCAATTCCCTTGTTTTCTTTTGAGCATTGCTTTCAACCAGTTTATATTTTAAGGACTTATTATTCTTTGAATTCATTTTTTCAATCTCTAATAACTCTACTGCAAAATTTTGAATTTCTTTTTGTGTGGACCAGTATTGAGTGACCTGTTTTTCACCCGTGGCCCAGGAGTCCATTGCTTGCTTTGTTGTATTAAGTACAGTTTGTAATGATTGTGCTAAATTTTCTTTTGTTTTAATTAATATGTGTTTTATAAAAAAACCATAAACGAGCAAAAGAATGATCGTCGACAGAGTCGGGATAGTTGTTTTTGGTAGATTTATTTTTTTCACAGACAGCTTAACGGTATTTAAGATAATAAATTTTATTTACTCTTCTACTTATTACATTTTTATTTATTTTCAGCAATGCTCCCAATTGACTTTTTTACTCAACTCGAGGATAACAATTTCCCATGAAAATACTTATACATAGCATACTACTCAGTTTAATATTCATTAACATCACCAGTGCAAACGAAAACTGGATTATACTTAAGCAAAAAAGTAAAAATCACCTTCTAGATGATAGGCAAAAAATCTTAAAACGAATTTGGAAGCACCCTTATACGCAAGAATTATGGTCAACTTCTTATGATCGATATGAGCTTTTTTTAAGAAATCATGATGCGAATATAGAGGATGCTGAAGGCTTCTATGAGTATCTAATGGATTTAAAGTATAAAAAAACTTTCTATGATCTTATTTATCTTGGCATTCATAATGAAGATATTATTGACCTTATTTTTGTGATAAATGAATCGACTTCTAAAGAAGATATCAAAAAATTCCAAAATGTTTTAAGAAATCAGGCATTAGAAGCTGCTCTTAATAAATTTCAAGTTAGTCGTGAGCTACTTCCTAAAATTGAACTGCAACTTCTTTTAGGCAATGGTCTAAGTAATCACAAGGACATGGACAGATTGCATAAATCTCAAAAAGAAGGAAAGTCGATCAATCCAAGATTACTAAGTGAAGAAGGATTTAGCGCATTACTTCTTGAAATCTTTTTTAACGCCCCTAAAGAAATTCAAGATTTTCATATTAATAAATTCATAAATGACTTTGCCCGAAATAAAGAACTTACAATGAAATTCGATATTATCCCTCATACATATGATCAGTTCGTTGAAATAATTGAATTGATGGAGCTAATTCCTTTCAATATGAAAATGAGTCGAATAGATATGTTTAACTATAATCTTATGAAGATTCTCTCTCATGAGAAGGTTGATTGGCAGAAATTACTAAAAAACTTCCTCGCTCAAGACTATTTTTCTTATGAGGTATTTGAAAGAGAAATTAGCAAAGTTCAAGATGCTCGGTCATCCAGAAATCTTAGACGTAAATTGCATATTAGAGAATCTGGACATGGCATTAAAAAGATCTTTTATGTTTGTCAAAAGCTTCTTCTCAAGAAATTTACTCTTTAGACGTTTTTAAGATTACTCTACAAAATCTAATAAACTTTTTGTTTCTTCAGGGGCCTTTTCACCACGTTTGTACCATTTATTTTTGTCGCATTCTTCTTTTTTTTCACAAAACATGCAGTCCTCCCCCATGATTTTGCCAAGCCCTCCACAAGAGCCCTTCAGATTGCGATTACTGAAAATCACTCCTAATGCCATTGCAATGATTGTTAATATAAATACGCCAAGAGTTAATATAAATATCTTCATGGGACGTAACTTACATCATTGGATAGCGTTTGAAAATGCGGGAGTTTGCGAAGACACAATTTGACCAGCACTTTCATAGAGAAAGTAGGCCGCAATTCCTAGTTTCGTTGCCAGTTCAAAACCTTGATCAGGACCTAACACACTAAGTGCCGTTGCCCAAGCATCGGCCTTCATACACGAATGAGTATCCAAAACTGTGACGCTAACTAGTTTATGTTTAACAGGATATCCACTATGGGGATTAATAGTATGTGAATAAGTTTTATCTTTATACTTAAAAAAATTTCTATAGCTTCCAGATGTTGCAATCGCGATATCACTTATTTCTAAAATTCGTTGAAGATCCCTATTTATTGTACTTGGTTTTTCAATAGCAATTTTCCACTTACGATTATTATTAAATCCTCGCAGTGACATTTCACCACCTATTTCAATCATAAAATCATTTATATCAAATTGCTTATGCAAGACATTAGCAACTTGATCAACCCCATATCCCTTAGCAATGGCCGAGAGGTCGATGTAAAGTTTGGGATGATTTTTTATCAAAAAATTTTCATTTATTTCAAGTTTATTCATCCCCACATATTTTAATGTCTCCAAAACTTCTTTATCACTTGGTGCCCCGATTTTTTTTTGCGGGCCAAAACCCCATAAATTAACTAAAGGCCCAACTGTAATATCAAAGGCCCCATCACTTTTTTCAAATATCGTTTTGGACATTTGCAAGACAGCAAAGAGCTCTGAAGAAATTGATAATCTTTGAGAAGGTAGACTCTGATTGATGCGGGAAAGTTCAGAATTTTCAATATAAGTGGACATGACATTATTTATGTCTGCTAACTTTTGATCAATTGCATCTTGAATTTCTCGAGTTGATTTATCAGATTTTTTAAACTTTATATTATAGGTCGTACCCATGGTACGACCTTTCAAATGAATTAAATCTGTATTATTGCAACTTAAAACGGATATTAAAGCTAGGCCAAAGGCCCAATTTTTCATACTTAACCTATTAACCGCCGAAGTCGTCTAGCATAATATCTTCTCTTTCTACCCCTAAAGAAATGAGCATATCAATTACACATTTATTCATAATAGGAGGTCCACAAAGATAGTACTCACAATCTTCTGGGCTTGGATGATTCTTCAAATATTCATCAAAGAGAACTTGATGTATAAATCCTTTATAACCTGTCCAATTATCTTCAGGCAGTGCATCTGATAAAGCACAATGCCATTTGAAATTTTCATTTTCATTTTGAAGGGAATCAAAATCTTCGACGTAGAACATTTCACGAACTGAACGTGCACCATACCAAAAGCTCATCTTTCGTTTAGTCTTTAATCTTTTTAGTTGATCAAATATGTGCGATCTCATTGGGGCCATACCTGCTCCACCTCCAACAAAGATCATTTCTTTTTCTGTTTCCCTAGCAAAGAACTCTCCAAATGGCCCTGAAATCGTAACTTCATCACCTGGTTTCAGATTAAAAATAAAAGAAGACATTTTCCCAGGTTCAACGTTGGGCAATCGAGGTGGAGGAGAAGCAATACGCACGTTTAGCATAATGATTCCTCTTTCTTCTGGATAATTTGCCATTGAATAGGCCCTAATGGTTTCCTCATCCACTTTAGATTTGTATTGCCAAATATTAAATTTGTCCCAATCTTCTCGATATTCTTGTGCAACATCAAAATTTTTGTAATCAATTGATAGACCTGCAGGTCTTTCGATTTGAATATAGCCTCCGGCCCTGAAAGGAACGCTTTCTCCGGCAGGTAATTCTAAGACAAGTTCTTTAATAAAGGTAGCAACGTTATTGTTTGAGCGAACTTTACACTGCCATTTTCTGACACCAAAAACAGATTCTTCAACTTCGACTTTCATATCTTGCTTTACTGTTACTTGGCATGAAAGCCTTTCGCCTTTTTTTGCTTCTCTTTTTGAGATATGTGAAAGTTCAGTTTGCAAAATTTCACCACCACCTTCATGGACTTTAACTTTGCACTGGCCACAAGTTCCACCACCACCACAGGCAGAGGAAACAAAAAGTTTTTGATCGGCCAAAACATTTAAAAGTTTCCCTCCACAGGGCACTTCTACTGTTTTTTCACCATTAATAACAAGTTTTACATTTCCGCTTGGAACAAGTTTGCTTTTGGCAATCAAGATGATGGCAACAAGGGCCAATATAATGGCCGTAAACATACCAACACCGAGTAAAATTTCATTCATTATATGCTCACTTTTCTAATTATAGTTGTATTCCTGAAAAAGCTAAAAATCCGATGGCCATAAGTCCAACAGTAATGAAGGTTATGCCTAAACCGCGAAGTCCAGCAGGAACATCAGAATATTTTAATTTTTCTCTCACTCCGGCCAAGGCCATAATTGCAAGGGCCCATCCAAAACCAGAACCAAGACCAAAGACGACACTCTCTCCAAAAGTATAATCTCTTTCAACCATGAAAAGTGAAGCCCCTAAGATTGCGCAATTTACAGTAATCAAAGGAAGAAAAATTCCAAGAGCGTTGTAGAGAGGAGGAAAAAATCGATCTAGTCCCATTTCTAAAATTTGCACAATTGCAGCAATAACAGCAATATAAGATATGAGTCCTAGAAATGAGAGATCAATTCCCTCAAGACCGGCCCACTTTAGAGCATTTGCCTTAAGGAAATAGTTATAGATTAAGTTATTTGCTGGTACTGTAATGACCTGTACAAAAATAACAGCAATCCCAAGGCCAATTGATGTACTTACCTTTTTAGAAACTGCTAAGAAGGTGCACATCCCGAGGAAAAAGCCGAGTGCCATGTTTTCTATAAATACTGATTTAATAAATAAGCTTAAATAATGTTCCATCCTAATTCTCCGACTCTACTTGATCTTTTCTCCAAGTTCTTAATGCCCAAATAAATAGACCAATCAGAAAAAAAGCACTTGGTGATAAAAGCATGAGACCATTTGGTTGATACCAACCGCCATTATTAGTTAGTGGCATAATTTCAAAACCTAAGATTTTTCCGCTTCCTAAGAGTTCTCTAAAAAATCCTACAAATAATAGTACAAAACTATACCCTAGCCCATTTCCAATACCATCAAAAAAGCTCATGATGGGGCCATTTTTCATAGCGTAGGCCTCAGCTCGTCCCATAACAATACAGTTTGTAATGATGAGACCAATGTACACAGACATACTTTTTGCAACATCATAGATAAATGCTCGAAGGATTTGATCCGTCACGATAACGAGAGAAGCAATAACTGTCATTTGGACGATAATTCTAATACTAGAAGGTATGTGGTTTCTAATGATACTAACAAACATACTTGAAAGTGCTGTTACCATTGTAACGGCCAACGACATGACAAGAACCGCTTCTAATTTTGTTGTAACGGCCAAGGCTGAACAAATTCCCAGAATTTGTAAAGCAATGGGATTATTGTTAAAGAGGGGCTCAAAAACAACTTTTTTTAACTGACTCATTTCTACATCCCTCCATTGTTTGCTCTAAAATAAGCAAGGTATTTGGAAAAACCATCTTCGCCTAACCAGTAATGTAGAAGATGTTGAACACCTCTACTTGTTATCGTTGCACCAGAGAGGCCATCAACTTTTGAATTGGCCGTCGGTGAATTTGGATCAACTTGTCCTTTAACTATTTCAATCGCAGGAAAATTATTATTATTGATAGCAGATTTTCCAATCCAAGATTTTTTCCAGTTTGGATTATCAACTTCCCCACCAAGACCAGGAGTTTCTCCATGCTCATAAAAACCAAAACCTTTGATTGTTCTCGTGTCAGGTGCAAGAGCGAGAAAGCCATAAAGGGTAGACCACAATCCTTTACCATGAACAGGCAGAACAATCATTTTAATCTGATCTCCATCCATCACATGATAAACTTTTGAAAATTTGCTTCTAGATTTAATACTGGCCGTATCTTTGTCTCCTGGGATTTGTACGGACATTTTAGGATCTTTAGCAGCTTTTCTCTGATCAAAAGTTTCAGGATCAATACCTTCTGCAGGAGCTCCCGTAGAAAGGTCGATCACAATCGTTTTTACCTTCTTAAATTGTTCAAGAATTTCTTCCTTGCTGGTTTTTCCCTGTATAAGCCCGGCAGACATCAGAAGATTTTTCTTAACATCTAAAATTTTATTTTCGTTTTGTAAGGGTTTAAGAATTACGGCCGCCCCTGAAACTAAAATTGAACAGACAATACACAATGCCGCAGCGACAATGACTGTCTTTTTAACGCTATCATTGGGCATTTCTAAACTCCCTTCTTTTAATGTTACTCTGTATAACGAAGAAATCAATTAATGGAGCAAAGATATTTCCGAAGAGAATGGCCAACATCATCCCTTCAGGGAAAGCTGGATTAATAACTCTAACGAGAATAACCATGAAACCAATTAATGCTCCATAAAAATATTGGCCTTTAAATGTCATCGAAGCACTGACAGGATCTGTGGCCATAAAAACTGTCCCAAAAGCAAATCCACCTAGTACTAGATGCCAATAGGCCGGTAGTGAGAACATGGCATTTGTCGTACTTCCAATTGTATTAAGCAAATAAGCAAATACACACATACTCAAAAGGGTTGAGAGTTGAATTCTCCATGAACCTATTCCAGTTAAAACCAACCAAAAGGCCCCAAACAAACAGGCAAGAGTAGAAGTTTCTCCCATTGAACCAGGAATTAATCCTAGAAAAGCATCTTTCCAAGTGACAGTTATTGCACTTGCTCCACCTACTGCAGCTTGAGCAAGAGAAGTCGCGCCAGTAAATCCGTCAACGGCGGTCCAAACGGCATCACCTGAAATGGCCGCAGGATAGGCAAAAAAGAGAAATGCTCGGGCGGTGAGTGCAGGGTTTAAAAAGTTTTTACCTGTTCCGCCAAATATTTCTTTACCGAAAACAACGCCAAAGCTAATTCCAATTGCAACTTGCCATAATGGAATTGTAGGAGGGAGAGTGAGAGGGAAAAGTAGACCTGTTACGAGAAAGCCTTCATTTATTTCGTGCTTTCTAACAGTCGCAAATAATGCTTCCCAAAATCCACCAGCAAGGTTTGTTACGAGGAAAACAGGAACAAAATAAAGTGCTCCATGGATAAAGCAAGAAAAAATGCTTAGGGGATCGGGCGTTAACCCAAGGGCCGCAAAAATTTGTCCTCTCCATCCTGCAATTTCTGAAATCCCTTGTTTCAGCATAATTGAATTGGCCTGTAGTCCAGTATTATACATGGCCATCAAAATACAAGGTGTAAGTGCGACAGCAACAGTTGTCATTAAACGTTTTAAATCCAACCCATCGCGAAGATGCGTTTTTCCAGTAGTAACCTCACCTGGAGTATAAAGAAAAGTATCTATCATTTCATAGACTGCATAGAACTTTTCAAATTTACCGCCTTTGGCGAAATTTGCATGCTGGCCATCAAGGAAATCTCTTATGAACTTCATTATCCTTATCCTTCCTTCTCAATAATTGTTAAAATTTTTCTGAGTATTGGCCCGTAGTCTATCTTTCCAGGATCAACAAACGTACATAATGAAAGATCTTCTTCATCTAACTCCAAAGCACCCAACAACTGTGAAAGATCAGTATCATTTGTTATAAGAGCTCTAAGAAGTTGAGTTGGAAGAATATCTAGAGGCATGACTTTTTCATATGACCCTACAGGAACGATTGCTCTAAAAGAGCCATTACGATCAGTGGTAAGATTGAACATTTTTCCAGGAAATAATTTCGAGACAAATGTTCTTTGAACAGAGAATTTATCTAAACCAGGCATTTGCCAACCAAGAAATTCTCTCTCTCTCCCCTCTTCCAGGATAGAAATTTGATTATTAAATCGACCTAAATAATCAAAAGGGCCTGAAGCAAGATGTCCATTAAGTGGTGATCCAGAAATTATTCTATTGTCACCTGCTTTTACCTCACCATTAATAACTTCTGAAATCTTGGCCCCTAGTCTTGTCTTAAGCAGTCTTGGAGAAACTGCTTTCGGGCCGGCCACTGCAACAATTCTTTCAGTCCACAACTGACCTGTTGTAAAAAGTTTTCCAACAGCAATGACATCTTGATAATTGATTGACCAATTGGTTTTTTTCAAACTCACAGGATCTAAGAAATGCATATGAGTTCCACTATTACCAGCAGGATGAGGTCCATTAAACTCAACAACTTTCACATCTTTTAAATCGTTTAAGGATAGTTTTTCTTTTTTTGATACACAAACAAAAGTATTTTTCTGACCTATTTTAGAGAGTATTTTTACTCCGTTAGAGAAGTCTTCATTATATTGTCTTAAAATTACTTCCGGATCAGCGGCCAATGGGTTTGTGTCCATAGCATTGATAAAAATAGAATTTGGCAAAGTATCTACGCCCGGACTTTTGGAATATGGCCGTGTTCTAAAGGCCGTCCATAGTCCACTTTCTATGAGTTGGGATCTAATTTTTTCGGGTCTTATTGAATCTAAGGACTGGTGCTTGTCAAATTCTATTGCTCCTTCATCAGATGATATTTCAACAACAATAGACTGAAATGCTCTTTTATCTCCTCGATTTATTTCTAGAACTTTACCAGCAGCAGGAGAAGTAAAAAGAACACCTGGCACTTTCTTATCCTCAAACAGCACTTGTCCAATTTTAACTTCATCTCCAACTTGAACATTCATGGTAGGTTTCATACCTACATAATCTGGTCCAAGCAGAGCAACTTTAGTTACGGGTTTTGCATTCTCAATAGTCATTTTGGGAAAACCAAGAAGAGGCAAATCCAGACCTTTCTTTACTTTAATCATAGATCGTTTCAACCTGTTAACGGGTTATTAAAATTAAACTAGAATTCTTTTCAATCTGAATCCTGCAGTTTAAACTTTTGATATGAAAATACTATTTATCATTAAGCAATACATTTCGTCATCACCAAGTGTTAGCTTTTTTTTAAGGATCGCGTTATTATGAAAAATGCAACGCAATGTTTTAATCGATTTCTTTTATTAACTCTCCTTACATTTACTCAATCAACATATGCAGTAGACATTGCGAGTATCTTAAATAAAGTTGACCAACTTTATAGGGCCCAAACAAGTATTTCAAATATATCCATGAAAATAGAAACTCCAAACTGGCAAAGAACCTTAAACATGACAATTTGGACCAAGGGACTTGAACTTACTTTTGTCACCATACACTCTCCTAAAAAAGATCAGGGAATTTCTACTCTTAAACGTGATAATGAGATGTGGAATTATTTTCCAAAAATAAATAAAGTGATGAAAGTTCCACCCTCTATGATGATGGGGTCTTGGATGGGATCTGATTTAACAAATGATGACTTGGTCAAAGAAAACACATATCTGGATGATTACAACGCAAAGCTAAAAATTGAAAATGACGAAGAATATTTAATCGAGTTAACTCCAAAGGAGCAAACAATTTCGATATGGGGAAAAATTGAGATTGTCATTGATAAAAAAAGACTGATACCAAGAAAACAATTTTTTTATGATGAGAAAAATACCATTATAAGAACGATGAGTTTTCTTGATGTTAAAAATGTAGATGGACGCGAAATACCGGTGAGACTTGAAATTGTTCCTCACACAGAGCAAAAGACCGGTCATAAAACGACAATTACCTATGAAAATATATCCTTTAATCCACCTATTCCTCCAGAAACCTTTACAAGAAGCAATTTGCAAAAGAGGAGATGATGCTTTTAAAAATTGCCTTTCGAAATGTGTTAAGACAAAGAAGACGAACATTATTAACAGCTTTAATGATGATAGGTGGATATGTACTGATTTCATTTTCGCTAGCGTTAGTAGAAGGTTCGTATTCTGGTATAATAAATTTTTTTACTTCTCAAGACACTGGCCACGTCAAAATTCAAAATAAGAATTATCCACAAAGTGAACTCATTCATGACGGTGTAAATAGTATTAAAATATTAGAGCAAGATTTACTTAACAGTAAAGAAGTTGATTCTTTTGCTCCTCGTTTTATTTCAGGAGCTCTGGCCTTTATTGGAAACAAAACAGTAGGAGCAGAAGTCAGGGGTTTAAACTGGGAGCGAGAAAAAAAAGTCACCAATATTGAAAAAAGAATTGAGCAAGGCCAGTGGACAACTTCAATCGGAAATAATGAAGTCCTTATAGGCAAAAAAATTTCGCAGATACTAAAAGTAAACCTCAATGATGAAATCGTGCTTTTTTCACAAGGTGCTGATGGATCGATGGCCAATGATATTTTTATTATTAAAGGCATTTGCGAAAGTGATGGAAATTCAATAGATGACTATAGAATATATATGGATATGAATTCAGCTCAAAATTTCTACTCATCAGACAAAATTCACGAGTATGCAGTGAAACTTAAAAATATAAAAGATTCTCAACATTTCTCTAAAATTTTCTTTCCGGGTAAAAATAATATTGTCCGCCCTTGGCAAGAGGTTGAAAAAGAATTTTTCAAGGCAATGGAAATAGATAAAAAAGGCAATCGTATAAGTTATTTGATTATAATGCTCGTGGTTTCTTTGGGGATACTTAATACTGTATTAATGTCTACTTTAGAAAGAACAAGAGAGTTTGGAGTGATGAAAGCGATTGGAACGACTCCTTTGCATTTAATTTTTCAAATCATTTTAGAAGGGCAGATTCTAGCGGTCATCAGTTGTTTTTTTGCCTTTTTTATTTCATTTCTTATCAATTTTTACTTTCAAAAATTTGGAATCAGTTTTGCACAGCCTATTAGCTATGGCGGAATGTATATGACTGGTATGTATGCCCAAATTGACCTCAATGTTTTTCTATCACCTTTTATCATTGTTTCACTATGCACATTTGTAGTAAGTCTGTACCCTGCATTTCGAATCACTCAAATATCTCCAGTTGTAGCGATGAGGGAGGTTTAGATGATTTTTTTTAAAATGGGTCTAAGAAATCTTTTCCGAAATAAACGTAGAAGCTTTCTTACAATGGCGGCCATAAGTGTTGCTGTAACTGGATTAATCGTAAGTGATGGCTTCATGGAAGGCATGTCGCTAAACATGGTAAAAACAGCAACATCTGGAGTGCTTGGTCATGGACAAATTCATTCTTTACAGTATATAGAAAATCCTCAGTCTGAAAACTTTATCATCAATAGTGAAAAGCTTGAACAAGAATTAAATGAAGATAAGTTAATCAAAAGTTGGACAAAACGTGTCTATAGTTTAGGGATGGTTGCAAGTGCTCGCAACGCACGAAACTTATCACTAATTGGAATTAATCCTAAGACAGAATTTCAAACGACTAGTTTAAGCAATAAATTTGATCAAACAAGTCCTGGTGAAAATCTTTCTGAGATTTTCCTACCCCCCTTGATTTTACAAAAACTAGGTTCACAGGTTGGAGAAAAAATTGTTTTGACGACGACAGACATTAATACAGGAGAGATAAGACAGGACATCATGTACATAGGCGGTACTCATTCTGTTTCTGATAGTTTGGGATTTCTTCATATCAAAAAGTTGCAAGAACTTTTAAATCTAAAAGACAATTTCCATGAAATCGTTCTCAATTTAGGCAATCCTTTTCTCTTGCAATCTATTGCGGATCCTTTTTGGAAAAAACACTCAACCTCAACATATAAGGCCCGTGGTTGGAAAGAAATAAATCCAGGAATCGCAGCGATCATGGATATGTCAAAAATGTCGATGGGAATTATTGGAATCATCATGATGATCCTCATGTCGTTAATTATTACGAACGCCTTATTTATGGCAATATTTGAGAGAATTTTTGAATATGGAGTTGCCAGGGCCCTAGGTACTGAAAATAAACATTTAGTTTTGATGATGTTCTCTGAAACTTTAGGACTTGGAGTTGGGGCCGCATTGGCCGGTATCATTCTTTCGCTGATTATTGGTGGGGCCTTGGCAATCTATGGTGTTGACTATTCTGGAGTTGAATTCAACCAAGTCACCTTTTCTGAGCCAGTACGGTTTATCTTCAGATGGCATCAATGGGTTCTTTACCCGGGACTTGCAATAGTATTTACACTTCTAACTGGAATATATCCGGCCTATTACACAACTAAAATAACCTTAAGTAGAGCACTCAAAAAAACAATGTAGGGAATATGAGTATAATATTTGAAATCAAAAATGTTTCGAAAGAATATGGTGATAATGATAATACGCACGTACAAGCTTTAGGTAATATCAATCTTTCCATAGGCAATGGAGAATTTACAGCAATTGTAGGCCCATCTGGTTCGGGAAAGTCAACGTTGCTAAATATAATGAGTGGTCTGGATAATCCAAGTACAGGGGAAGTTATTTTAAAAGGACAACATATCAATCAAATGAGTGGCCATGATCTCTCTCAATTTAGAAGGGATCATATTGGTTTTATTTTCCAATCCTATAATTTAATTCCAGTGCTTACAGTCAAAGAAAATGTAGAATATATTATGACCCTGCAAGGAGTCAGTGAGGTTGAAAAATCACAAAGAGTAAAACAAGTGTTGGAAGAAGTAGGAATTGCAGGCAAAGAGGACCGATTACCTTCTCAACTCTCAGGTGGCCAACAACAGCGGGTTGCTGTGGCCAGAGCAATAGTGGCCCGGCCAGATATTATTTTAGCTGATGAACCAACAGCGAACCTAGATTCAAAGACAGGGGGCGACCTTATTGAAATGATGATGAAACTTAACGAGGAATCTAAAACTACGTTTGTTTTTTCTACACACGATCAAAAAATAATGGACCGAGCAAAGAGATTAATTACTCTTCATGATGGGGTTATACAAAGTGATATTATTCGCTCTTAGTTTATTTATAAGTTTATTTAGTCAATCATCTTTTTCAGTAGAATGGAGAGGTTATTCTATAGGCCAATTCAGTTTATTAACACCAGGAGTAGATTCAACTAATCGATCAATAGGAAGGTACAGTTATCAACATATCAATCGATTTAACTTTTTTAGTGAATGGAATAAATTACAATTTGAGTCCGGTTTTGAGATTAATCAAATTTATCAGTTAACACATTTGGCCTATTTAGCTCAAGATTTTTCAGAAGAAAATGTTCCCTTTAGAATAGATTCTCCAGATACTCGAATCATTAAATATCAAGACGGTAAAGATTCATATTATCTATTCATGCTTCTAGATCGACTTGTATTAAATTATTCTTTTAGTGGCTTTGATTTATCAATTGGAAGACAGCAAATTAGTTTTGGAAGTGCTAAAATAATTAATCCCTCAGATTTTCTGGCCCCTTTTGCTCCTTATGCAATTAATACAGAAGAAAGAAGCGGAGTAGATGCTATTCGTCTTAGGAAAAGTTTAGGAATAAATTCTGAAATAGATATTGGTGTTGTTTTTGGTGAAAACTTGATGAGCGATAAAAGTGCATATTATTTCAAAAGCTTATTTTCCTATAGTGGAATAGAGATAAGACCTATTTTTAGTTATCATTACAACGCTTTTAGCTTTGGATTAGATTTGCTCTCAAATTGGAATGGGGCCAATATTTATTTTGAAAGCTTCATCACAAACCCTGAAACTGAAAAAAGTTATCAGAGATATACTTTAGGTCTTGAGTATCAATTAAACTCAGATCTTTATACAGTTGTAGAGTATCACTATAATGGATCTGGTAGTAAAAATGCAGAAGATTATATAAATATATTAAATCAATTTTCTGTGGTGAAAGCGAATAATTTCTATTTAGCTCAAAATTATGGAAGTTTGATTTTAACCTATCAAGTTTCGGCATTACATGTGATGAGTGTATCCTCTACACAAAACATTGATGATGGATCTAATCTTTTTGCTTTTAACTGGCAAGTGTCACTTTCAGAAGAAATTAATTTAGATGCGGGAATACTTTTTGGTTTAGGAGATAAGCAAAATAAAGATCTTACCTATAAGAGTGAGTTTGGAACATATGGTAATCAGTTCTATCTAAAATATACTGAATATTTCTAACCACAGCACTTTTTAAATTTTTTGCCCGATCCACAGGGACAAGGATCATTTCTACCTACTTTGGGTTGAGATCTTTTGAATGGAGATTTTATTTCTTTGCCATCAATGAAATACCATTTGTCGTCAATTTTTTTAAACTCAGACAGTTCGTGGTGTTGTTGTTCTAGTCCACTTATTTTATAGCGAGCAATAAATTCAACTTGCCCTGTTTCATCTTTTTCCATCCCATCAATAACGTTTAAAATGTCTAGTCCTTGCCATTGCGATTTGCTTGACCAATTTTTAGTTTCTTCACTATCAAACTCATTTTGGGAATTTGGATCAAATGTATTTTTAATATGATCTATTTCACCTTTTACAAACGCTGTATATCGGGATCTCATACAGGCCTCAGCTGTTTTTGCTAATTGAGTGCCGTTAATTATCGGTTCACAACAATTTTGATATTCTTTTTTGCTCCCGCAAGGACAGGTTTCCATATTAGCTTCCTTCTCGATTTACACCACTCCCAATTATGAGTAGAATGATAAACAATTTCATAAATACAATATAAGGTAAGGTTAGCTGGATGAAAATAATAATTTTGAGGATTTTATTTGGAGTCATTTTTATAGCTTCTTGTTCAGATAAAATGAGTTTTGCTCCACCAACAGCACCTAAACACATTCATCAAACTAAAATCCATGGACAAGAATTTATTGATAATTACGCGTGGCTGAAACATACTACAAAAAACCACCCTTCAGAAATTATCGATTATCTTAATGCCGAGAATCATTATACTTCAAAAATGATGGAAAAAACTCTGTCATTAAGGGAACGAATTTTTAGTGAAATGAAATCTCGTTTAAAAGAATCAGATGAAAGCTACCCCTATCAATACAAAGATTATTTTTATTACCATTCAATTTTAGATGGAGAGCAACATCGCTCCTATTACCGAAAAGACAAAAATAACAATATAGAATTAATTCTAGACTACAATAAACTGGCCAAAGGATCACAAGGCTTTAGTGTTAAAAGGCGAGAAATTTCACCCTCTCAAAATCTTGTCGCTTATACCGTAGATTATACGGGTAGCGAAACATATGATCTTTATATCAAAAATATCAAAACCGGAAAAACAATTGAAACAAAACTTAAAAATATTTTTGGTTCTTTTGTTTGGGGAAATGATGACCAAACGATTTATTACTTGAAAGAAGATCACTCAAAACGTCCTTATCAAATTTTTAAATACGATTTAAACACTGGAAATGAAAAACTTATCTATGAAGACAAGGATGAAAAGTATTATGTCTATATTGAAAAATCAATTTTTGAAGACAAGTATTTCATTGGATCTGAAAGCTATTTACAAACTGAATATCATATTATGGATTTGAATGATAATATTTCACTCATCAATCATCGACGCAAGGACCACCGCTATTTTCCTTTTGAGAGTAATGAACAACTTTACATCCTTTCAAATAAGGATGGCGAAAACTTCGCTATTTATACCTGCTCTAAAAAATGTGCAGATGAAAAAGATTGGACCGTGTTAAGAGCACATAATCCAGATCAATATATTGTCAACATCTCGGTCTTTAAAACACATCTGGCCATCATATTCAGAGAAAATGGCCAACAGTACCTAAGTATAAGAAACAAAAAAACTGGTAATGAAAAGATTGTAGAATTTCCAGATGAAATTTATTCAATATCTATGGCCGAAAATCATATCTTTACTGCTTCCAAATTTCGTTTCTACTATGAGTCTCCAATCACCCCTTACTCAGTTATTGATATTGATTTTGAAACATTAGAAAAAACAGTTTTAAAAACCAAAGATGTTCCTCATTATGACAAATCTTTATACCAAGTAAAAAGATTATGGGCCCCCTCTCATGATGGAAAATTAATTCCAATTACAATGGTGGCATTAAAATCCTTGCAACAAAACAGTATGAATTTTCTTAGTCTCTATGGTTATTCATCGTATGGAGCGAATATTGATCCAGGATTTCGGATCTCACTATTTTCATTAGTTGACAGAGAAGTTGTCTCTGCCACTTGCCATGCTAGAGGATCGTCGACATTAGGCATGAATTGGTACATGCAAGGGAAATTACTCAATAAAATAAATACCTTCAAAGATTTCATAAGTTGTGCTGAGTTTTTAATCCAAGAAAAATATAGCTCAAAAAAGAAAATCTCAATTCATGGAGGTTCCGCCGGAGGGTTACTGATTGGTGCTGTTTTAAATATGAGACCAGATCTCTTTTCATCAGCAGTAGCGCAAGTACCTTTTGTCGATTCTCTCAATACAATGCTTGATGATAAACTTCCTCTAACGACCAATGAATATGAAGAGTGGGGAAATCCAAATGATAAAGAGTATTTTAATTATATGAAATCATATGCTCCCTACGAAAATATCAAATCTCAAAATTACCCTCATATTCTGGCAGTTTCAGGTCTCCATGATACAAGAGTCGGTTATTGGGAAGCTGCTAAGTGGGTAGCGAAATTAAGGGAATTCAATACTAGTCCAAACTATATACTTTTAAAAACTGAAATGGAAAAAGGACATGCAGGGGCAGCTGGAAGATACGATTACTTGAAAGAACTTGCCTACATATATGCTTTTATTTTGACATATAAATAGTTTACTTTAATTTATTTTCACACAAATTTACTTCTGTGTTCAAATTATCTTCAAAGTAAAAAAAATCAATTTCGAGAGATTTATCATTCAGGATAATTCTTCTACCACCTTCATTATAAAATGTTGATACTGTGATAGAGACAAATCCTCTGTAACCTTTTTCTAGAGATTCAATCTGATTTTTTTCAAAAATCCAATTGAAGTCATCTTTCAATTCATCTCCACCCAAGGCTTTGACCCTTTGGATGGAGAATTCTTTTTAATGTATGTTAAATTTTTAACAATTTGAGAATGTTTTCTCGTCTCTTTTTGGGCCACTAAATATAAAAATTTCGGATAAACCTGTGCACTTAAACTTTGTATCAATATAAAAAAAAGAAGAATAGATTTAAGACTTCGTATCAGATCACTCCTTTTAGAGACAAACACAGTAAACAAAAATGGATTCATACTGACAAGAATAAATTAATTAAATATTATTTAAAACGGGAAAAGGTTCGATTGAGGAACATTTTGACGCGTTATACTTATAGACTCCCATTCAAAATCTATAATTGCACGTCCCGAGGCCTCGAAATACTCAATAGTGACATCGTATTTTTTACCGGCCTCTAAAGTCACAACTCCCTTATCCCAACGTGGTGAGTGGGTGTTCCATTGATCTATTATTAAATTTCCATCAATAAAAAGTCTAAGTCCATCATCTGAGCGTACATGAAAGGTAATATCTTCAGAAACAGGACTAAGAATTTGTCCTGACCAGCGTACAGAAAAATAATCTCCAACTCCGAGTGGTGCATCCCCTTTATCCCAATTAAAATCAATCTCTGCATCAATTCTTGATCCAACCGATGAGCTGGGATCAAGATAATTTGTCCCACTAAAAAATTCTGCACTTAAACCAAGTCCGGCCTCTGCTAATTGTGAAATGCCTCCGTCTTCTACGTTTAATTTTACTGAATCTTTAAAACCATTTAACACAGCTTCAACATCTACAACTCCGGAGCTAAGTGCATTTAATCTCCCATTGTAAATGCCTTGTGTTTCTATTAAACCAATCGCTGGTTGTAATGAAGACCAACTCACGTTGTCAGTCATCTCATAGGTTCCACCATCTTCAAAAACACCATAGGCCTTCATCTGAAGCTGATCACCAACTGCCAATGTTCCGGAGTTTGGGGTAACGACAATTTGAGTCAGCATAGAATTACTAATCATTATACTACTTATGGCATTGAACCCAGAATAAATAGCGTAAACTTCTTTTTTCACAAAACTGGTATCATTATTGATATTTTGAACATTTCCCAAATTATCAATTGTGGCCAGAGTACTATCTTCCACACTCCAGTTCACTTTTTGTGAAATATCAATCACACTCCCTCCATCAAATGTAGCAAAGGCCGTAAATTTTTTAGAAAGATCTTTCCCTAAAAAGGCAGATGATGGTGAAATACTCAAATTTTGCAAACTTTCATTAGTCATTTGTAAATCTTTTTGAGAACTCTGAGTATTGAAACTTGCACTCAAAGTTATTGTCCCTTCGCCTAAAGAGGTTAACTTTGAATTTTCTAAAGTTGCTAGAGAGTTATCTGAAACATTTATTTCAACCAGTGCAGTAATATCTTGTTGCGTACCATCTTCATATTCCGCAATCACTTTAACATCCATATCAAAACCAACTGGTAACGATGAAGAGCTTGTTTGTATGGACAAGGAACTAACTTGTGATGAATTAATTTTTATCGGTAAGGTTTGAGTTATATTTTTATATTGAGCTGAAACAATAAGGTCCCCACCTTGTATAAATGCTAAATGCTTTCCAGATAGAGTGCCCAGAGTTGAATCACTGATAGATAAATTAGATTGAGCTGTATAATCTTCAGATCTTCCATCTTTAAAGATGGCCATCACCTTAAAATCTACTTCTTCAGAGATATTTGCATTCATCATAAATGGTGAAATTTCTAAATGTGTGGGAAGTTCAGCTACAACGTTGGCCTGTATTGAAGTTGATACGCCTTCAAAGGTTGCTGTAATGGTAGCTTTACCCTCACTTTCTCCAGTATATGTTCCTTGGCCACTAAGAATGGCCAAATCACTTATAGTCGAAGTAAGTCCAGAAGTGATAAGTACTCTTTGTCCATCTTCATAATTGGCAAAAAAATCAACTGTGATAGATTGACCAACTTGTATATCAAACTCTGAAAGGCCTGATTCAATTGAGAGAGTTTGTGGAGCACGTATATTAATTGTTTTAATATCTACTAAACCATTAAATTCTGCATTCAATTGGAGATTTCCCTCTGCAAGCAAAGATAAGACTCCAGATTCAAACAGTGCAATGGTTTGTGAATCTAATGAAATGGGAGCATATGATGAGAAGTCATACCAAATTCCAGAGATTTCCCCTTCAATACCAACTGAAATTGTATCGCCAACAAAAGAAGAATCTTTATTCGAATTGAGACGAATAACTGATGGAAGTGGGCATATTAAATCGACAGTAATATCACTTGAATTAAATGTGCCAGATAAAGTTGAAAGAGAGCAACTCACTGGCCCATTTTGAGATGATATTGAAAGTTCAAAGTTGTCATCTTTTTGAAATTCGTGAGCAAAACTTTTAGACTCTTGCATAGAAAAGGACAGAAATTCTAAACCTGAATTCAAGTTTATGAGGACGTCTCCATATACAATATTTTGTGCATTGATAGATAGCTGAAATTTACTTTGAGAGATTGTGTTTCCACCAGTGTTATTTGCTAGTTCATCTAACTCATTTTTAATATCAACAGGTACAGAAGGAATATCAATAACTGGTGCAGAAGCTCCTCCTCCTCCACCTTTACAGGAAACGAATAGAAGAAGGATGAATATGTGTAAGTTAAATATTTTCATTGTACCAACGTGCTGTTTTTCTACATTATAAAGGAGCTCAAGATTTGGCCAAAATCATGGCCAAGGAGACTGATGAAATTTAGTAATTTCAATAGATTAGAAATAATTTTTTTACAACTGACTCAAAGTATATTGCCACACAGACGAGGCAGAAAGTAGTCATCGATGTAAAAACAGGTGCCTATAAGCTGAAGTTTTCTAGTTGATTAAGATTGCAGTTTTGCAGAGTTTAATTACTGATCTCTCTCAATACTGATTCAGGTAATATATCAACCATACATTTTTGATAAATAGCTTGAGAACATCGTCCACGTCCATCTTTTGAACATGGCCTGCATATAAGCTCTACGTCCATAACTTTTATATTATCATTTGTCGGAAAACCAAAGGCCGTGGGCCCAATAAGTGCGATACCCTTAATACCACATAGATCTGCAACATGCATAATACCGGTGTCAGCGGACACCAACATTTTTGCTCCAATTGCAATGAGACAACTTTCAAAAAGTGTAGTTTTACCTGCTAAATTTATCACCCGATTTTGATCTAAAACAAGATCTTCTATGAAAGTGTCATTTGGTCCACCGATTAAAACAATAGTTACAGAAGAGTTGTGGATTATTTGAGCAATGAGTTGCTTCCAATGCTCTGCTGGCCATCTTTTCATTTCCCAAGCTGCTGAAGGTGCAAGAACAATGTATGTGCCTTTTTTCAATTCTTGAAATTTTGCTTTTAAAAACTGATCACTTTGTTTGGATAGGTCCCAAATCTCATAGCTCCCACTAATCGGAAGATGATCCGATAATGGTTTAAGATAGGAAAGAGCTCCTTTGTAGGGCCAGGGAAATAAATTTTTACCAAATTTAAATAACAGAATTCGCTTTAATCTGTCTTTAGTTCTTGTAATAAGTTTAGTTTGTGAAAAGAAACATAGAGTTGTTTTTAATATTTTAGAACGGATATTACAATGAGCATCATATACTAGGTCATAATGTTCTTTTCTTAAATTAATCGCCAGTTTAAGCAGTCCAAGTATCCCATTTTTTTTGTCAAACAAAACAACCTTATCAATTTTGGGATTATTTTCTAAAAGATAAGCAAATTCATTTTTGGTAATCCAGTGAATCTGGCAATTTTCATAAGTATTTTTCAAAAAAGGGAGGACATAAGTGCCCTGCACAATGTCTCCAAAACTAGAAAAGCGAATGATGAGTATTTTCTTCATGGTTTAACTGCTTTATGATTAAGAAGTTCCTATCATAGAAAACTTAGGAGAACCTGTATATGAATTCTTGCTTAATCATCCTTCTTTCCCTGTTAAGTATTTCACTGAGAGCAGGAACTTTAGGGCCCATTAAACAAAAAAATGAAACTGTCACTCCAGAAGGTCTGCTTATTTTAAATGCAATTCGCAAAGATGCTGGTATGAGCGAATGGGTGTCAGAAAATGAAGTCGAAAAAATTATTGAACATGCTCCACAATATGAAAATTATGAAGAAGAAGTTGAAATTAAAAAAGAAGTTAAAACTAAAAACAAAACACAGGGAGAAAGTGCAGTTGAGAGGTTGAAGAGATTAAATCGTGAAAAAATTCAGCAATTGCAATCAAAAGATGAAAATAATTCTGTGCCACAGATGGAAAAGCTTGATCTAAAAAATATGTCCATGAAAGATCTTAAGATTCACAACCGAAAACAACTAAAACAATGGAAAAACCAAGTTCAAAAAACTTATGCTAAATGGAAGGCCGCGAGGCAGGAGTATCTGGATAAAATTGCTGATTATGTTGATGGTCTGGTACCAGAAGATACTTTTGCAAATGAAAAAACTACAGAAAACGCTCAAAAAACTTTTGAAGAAAGTAAGAAAAAACTACAAAGTTTTTTGAATGATCAAAACTCATACACAGTCTCTGTTGAAAAAATAAAATCTAAAGTTCAAAAGAAAAAACTAGTCAAAGAAGGAAGTACAGAAAAAGTAAAAGTTAAACAGACTAACCCTAAAAATTTTAAAATAATTGATTCTGCTTTTAATGTTCCCATCAGAAATCAAGGTCGACGTCCGACGTGTGCTTCTTTTGCAGCTGTACGTGCAATTGAAATTTTGATGGCCCAAAATGGAAAACAGGCAGATTTGTCTGAACAATATTTTTATTGGGCGTCAAAGCCTGAATGTCAATCAAGGAAATGTAATAGCTACGGATCTTGGGTCGTTAGTGGTTTTAAACATTCTCAAAATTCTCCAGGATTAGATATCCCAACGGAAAGTTCCTGCAGTTATAATATTTTTCCGAAGGAAGGTAATCAAACTCAAATTCCTCTGGAAAATGGTTGCCGTGATCAAGGGATTGTTAAAGTTGTAGATTACTCATATGCAAAAACTATGTCTCAAGTACTAGATGCACTCAACAAAAATAAACCCGTCATTGGAGGGATGAAACTTACTCCACAATTTTACGATAACGATGGAATTGTTGGCATTCATAAGAATTCTGATCGTGTTAATTTAGATAATCATGCAGCTGGGCATGCAATGCTAATTGTTGGACATATGTCGCTTCCTTCATCTATGCATTCAACTGAGGGAAACTATTGCTTAATGATTGCCAATTCATGGGGATCAGGATGGGGTAAGGGAGGACATGCTTGTGTTACTGAAAACTGGCTAAAAGCAAATAAGCTGCGAAATGATTTTGTCATCGTTGAAAAGATACGAATTTAACTAAGGAATATTTTTCAGAAAGAAATCATTTAGAATTTAGTTCAATAAGTTTAAGTCCGGTAGGTCCTAATAAAGTATTTTCACAGGTATGGGGGTAAGTAAATGGTAATTGAATAACTGGCCCGTCATAATAATTATAATCTGAATCCAATTGAGTTTCTAACACAAATGTAGTTCCATCAATTGAATGAATTTGTTGTATTTTATTTCCTGTTATAGTTGATGCATAAGAAAAAAAATGTGGAAAATGGTCGTCGCCAATATATGACCAATTTCCACTCTTATCAATTGTTAGTTTTATCTCTGGAAGTTCATTTCTGGTGTGTATATATTGACCCTCCAAAGATATTTCCTTGAATGGGTTAGTTTTGATTTCAGAATTTTTTCCATTAATTTTTAAAATTTTTAATGGAATGACTTGATCTTCGAGTGAATAAACTTCCATTGTGATATTTTTACCAACTAAAAACTTAAGACCCTTATTAAAAGTGAAAAGTGGATAGTGATGTCCATTTGGTAGATCTAAATAATACACAAACGGAGTAGGTTGTGAAATGATTATCTGATTAAGGACAGGATCAAATCTAATATTGTCAAATCTATCTTGCTCATAGTTTTCATTTTTTCTTTCAAATCTCAACACTCCAGTCGCGATAAACTTGGTAGGTCTCTTCGTTACAATTTTTTCTAAAAATAATTTTGATTCTCCGGCCAGTTCTAAAGTTCTACCACGAACTGTTATCTCCTTTCCATGAAAATATGCTTTGGATGAATTTCTCAATGTTACATTGATAGAGTAAGTCCTTGGTATATCTCCTATCGTTTTAAATATTGTACTCTCAGGGAAAAAGTATACTCTTCCTTGTAATTCCTTTAACTCAGATAATTTGTATTGATAAGTTACAATTTTTTGAACATCATAGCTTTCATATTCAGCTTGCCCCTGATTTTTAATTGCGAGGACATCTAGAGTAACAGGTTCTGAAATACTGCTCATATTGATCAAATATTCGTACAGGTGAGGAGGGAAGTCTTTCATGTCGAGATAGTATAATCTTTTATTTTCAGTTGTTTTATCGATAATATAATAAATTTCATCTACAATTCCTGTTTCAACCAATGGAAGAATTTCTCCATGTACTGTAATTATATTTTTGCCTACTTTTCTAAGGGGAAAATCAAGTGGGTTTCTCTTATTCAATTTTGATTTTTTTACAATAAATGGATTCCCCTCTTTTGTGAAAAGTGTTTCGTAGAAAGAACTCGACACTTGCTCATCGGATTGAATCGGTGAAAATAGGTCATTTTTGATATATTCAGGCAGAGACAAATTATTATTAAAGTACGCAACTTTGCCTATGAGTTGATCTTCAAAAAAAGCGGCAAATTCTATATTTAGATTCATTTTTTGAGCAAAAAATCCAAACTTTTTAAAAGAATCACTTTGCCCTTCAAAATTAAAAAAATAGACTTGATTGTTCTCATCATGAAATTTGAAAATCCATTGCTGCTTATTCTCGAAATGCTCATCTTCTGGCCAAATATGTTCTTCAAAAGTACCTTTAAAAACTTTAAATTCTTTTGCAAATAGATTCGTAAAAAGACTGATAAATAGAACTATCTTGAGCATTCCTCCCCCCAATTTTTTCAAGTTTTTCTAACATGGATTTAACTCAATTACTAGGACTGGAAGACAAGACAGGCCTTAAAATTTAGACAATATTGTTCATATTTACTCTTAGCTATACAATATATTTATTTGTCCAAACTCTTTATGTAGATGACAAGATCATCAATTTTCATTCGAAGTTGATCACATTTACTTTTCCATTCGCTGTTTTTCAGATTTGGATCAACATTGAAAATGAGAGTTCCAAGCTCTCTAGAAAGATCATTCAGATTTCTCAGAAGTCTTACTGCCTCTTGTTGATCTTCCATTTCTTCAAGGATGGCCATGATTTCATCATTGTCGGCGGTATCAATCATCTCTCCACCGACTTGAATTTTATCGTACTTTTTATCACTCATCTGTACTCTCTCCACTACAACAAATTATGAAAGCATATCATGAATTATAAATAAGGCCTCTTCTAAGATGGCATCTTTTTGCAGACCCTCAACCCACTCTTTTCTTCTCTGATCAAATTCTTCTTTCCAAGCTTTTTTATCAACTTTTTTAGGAGTCGGATTATTTCTCATAAGAGAATCTTCGTAGTCAGATACTGTTATATCTTCACTCGGATCAGTTTTTTTGAAGGTTTCATTGATTTTCTTATTTTCTTCAATCTCTTTTTTTAATTTATCTATATTCAGTGTTGAAACAGTTTCATCTCTTTTCTTTTTGAGATAAGTTACACTTTCAGCAATTTTTTGAAGCTTTTTGTTATCTTTGGTTCTTACTTCACTTTTTTTCCTCAAATCATCAATATTATATTTTTGGTTCTTCCAGATTTCAAAAGTCTGTCCAGGAACTTCATCCCATGGCAAAGCGTTGTCCAAATCCTGTTCCCGACTCTCTGTATATCCATAGGAATCGGGTAAAATAACGTCGGGAGTAACACCTTTAAACTGAGTCGAAGCTCCAGTTATCCTGTAATATTTTTGAACTGTTATCTTCAATGAACCTAAATTATCCACAGACATATTCATAAAAGGATTTGTTCCTACTTCATAAATTCCTTGAACTGTTCCTTTTCCATGTGTAAATTCTCCACCAACGATAATGGCCCTTTTATAATCTTGTAAAGCGCCGGCCAAAATTTCAGAGGCCGAAGCTGAAAATCTATTTACGAGTACTACGAGTGGTCCTTCATACTCAATTCCAGGATCTGAATCTTTCAACACTTGCATGTAACCATTAAAGTTTTTTACCTGAACGACAGGTCCCTCTTTAATAAAAAGTCCAGTTATCATTTGAGCATCGGGAAGAGAACCTCCTCCGTTGTTTCTTAAATCAAGAATAATCCCTTTTACTTTTTTACTTTTTAAAGTTCTGAGCTCTTTTCTCACATCCTCAGTTGCATTAGGGTCGTAGGGATTTCGGAAATTTCGGTAAAATTTTGGAAGATAAATATATCCTATTTTATCACCTGTTTTACTATGAGTAATAATTGAAGATTTTGCAAAAGACTCACCAATTTGAACTCGGTCTCTTAGAATTCTAATAATTTTTCTGGTACCATCTGCTTTTTTAACAGTTAATCTAACTATTGTTCCTTTTTTTCCTCTAATATATCTAACAGCATCATCAACGCGCATATCCTCTAAATCAACGTCCTCGCCACCTTTTTCTCCCTGTCCCACCCTTAGGATGATATCATCAACCTCTAGTTCTTTTTGCTTCCAAGCTGCTCCACCTGGGACAATTTGAACAACCTTAATATAAGATCCATCTTCGCTTAAAACAGCTCCAATTCCCTCAAGTGAACCAGTAATCTCAATATTAAAATCTTCTTTCTTTTTTGGTGGCATATAGTTTGTGTGAGGATCATAAATTTCAGTGATTGCATTGTAGAACTTCTCTGCATGATCTTCGAAACGATCTTTTAACATCCTATCAAAAAATCTTTTGTATTTCTTTCTCACTGATTCGCGGGCCTTAGTGAGTAGATCATTTTCACTTAGGCCAATCAGAGAACCATTTTCTTTATTTTTTAAGTCTGGGCCTGGTTTTTCTTCTTCCTTTTGTTTTGGAATCGTGGTCACTTTGCCCTTATCAACACTAATATTCTTTTGTTTTAAGGTCTCATTTTTTTTATCTTTCTTAGTCGTTTTGTTTTCTTTTGACTGATCTACTTCTTCTTTTTGATCTTCTAAAAGTGTTATGTATCTGTTTAAGGTCGCTTGCTTTAATGCTTTTCTCCAGTATTCTTTCAGTTCTTTTGAATTGTCAAAGTACTTTCGTTTGTCTGGATCATGCTCTAATGTCTCATCTTTTTTAAAATCAAACTTTTGATTTTTAAATAATTCGATTTCATATTTACGAACCTCAGCAACTCTATTTGCAAGAATATCAATCGATTTTTTTACGATCTTAAGATCTCCACTTTTGAGCATATCATCCATTTCAAGCTCATATTGTCTTAGCTTTTCAATATCACTCTTAATTAGAAACTGTTTTCCGTAATCAAGCTTTTCAATATATTGATTAAATGCCTTCTTTGAAAGATCATCATCTACCTTCATTAATCTAAAATGCTTTTGTTCAAGGTTATATTTAAGCTCTTGACCAATGATACTATTGATCTGTTTATCTGCAGGATCAAAACCAAAGGCGACAAGGGGAACCAGTAAAGCATTAATAAGGGTATGTTTGAATTTCATTCTCTCTCCAGCGTGACTCTAGTATTTATAAACGTTTATCATCGAAGAGCAAAGACTTAACGTGACGAGCTAGTTAATTTAGTCCGTTAAAATATTTCCTACGACATCGATAGAAATCTTTTCGGCCGCATCAATGGCCTCCTTAACTAAAACACTAAAATCATATTCATCAGCAAAATCTTCCCAATATTTATGATCTGGAGAGATGATGGGGTTTTTGGGGGCGAACAACGCACATGCGTCATCATGGGGAATCAGAGAAATTTTATGTGTTCCATAACGTCTAGAGAGACTAATAATCTCAGACTTATTTAATCCAATAAGTGGCCTAAAAATCGGCAAGTCACTGGCCATATCCATTAAGGTAAGATTTCCCATTGTTTGGCTAGAAACTTGTCCTAAGTTATCCCCTGTAAGTAGGGCCTGGCATCTCTTTATTTTGGCAACCTTATTGCTGATTATCACCATCAATTTTCGAAAAAGCATCGTGCGATAAGAAGCTCTGGCCGTTTCTGAAATCTTCTTTTGGATATCTCCAAACGGTATAATATATAAATTGCTTGAAGATTGATATTTTCCAATCTGAGAGCAAATATCAATAATTTTTTCTCTCACCTCATCTCCGACATAGGGGTAAGCATAGAAAAAAATATAATCTTGAGCGCAGCCTCTTTTAGACATCATGACACTCGCAACTGGAGAATCAAGCCCTCCTGAAATTAAAGTTAAAATTTTTCCACTTGTACCTACGGGCAATCCACCAATTCCTTGATACTTTTCACAGGTCATAAATGCCCCTTCATCTAATATAAAGATATTCACTCTGACTTCAGGTTTATGGACATCAACACTTGTATCTGGAACACTTTTTAGGAGATGATGACCAACATAACGAGATAATTCCATACTATCCATTTCAAAATTTTTATTTGAACGTTTTGTCTCAACTTTAAATGTTGTTGGAGTCTTGACACTTTTGAAGAGCTCAATCGCGGCCTGGACAATTTCATCTTTATCCAGAGGGGTTTTGAGTGCCGGTTGTACACTTGAAATCCCAGGTATCTGAGTGATACATTCTATTTCCTCGCGAGAAATCTGAGCATTAATTGACAGAATGAATCTTTGGTTTAGTTTTTTTACTATCGTCTCACCGTCAAAAAGACCTCTACATTTTTTTGCCAAATGATTTCTAAGAGCTGTAAAATACAATCCCCTATTTCTTCCCTTTAACCATAATTCGTCAATATTAACAACTAACCAGCTTTTCATTAATTTCTCTTTTGTGCTAAATTTTTTAGTTCACAATATATTTGATTAAGTTCACTTATAAATGTTTCAACTTCCTGAGTTGTCGTTTGATGTGATAATGAAACTCTTAAAACATTTTTGTGAAACTTAGATTCAATCTTATAAAAATGAAAAATTTCATTATCACCCTTTATTCTGGAAGAACAGGCAGAAGTAGAGGAGACAAATATTTCCTTTTGCTCTAAGTGACGAAGAAGTAAATCGCTGCTTACCATTGGTAAAATTAACATCAATATAAAAGGTGAAGTCTCTTCTAGCTTATAGGGAAAGATGGCCTGCTGGATATTTTCTCTCATGAGAGAATTTAACTCTGTGATTCGGTTAAAATGTTTTGCATACAAGTTTTTGGCCACGTCACAAGTTTTAGAAAAAGAAAAAATAAGGGGAGCATTTATGGTTGAAGAACGTAGTCCATTTTCCTGCCCTCCTCCATAAATGAAGGGGTGAAATTTATCAGGATTTTTTAACCATAAAGATGAAATCCCTTTAGGGGCCCCTATTTTATGGCCACTCACGCATAGAGAATCTATATTCATTTTTCTTAGATTAATATCATATTTGCAAAATGATTGGACTGCATCCACGTGAATATGGCAATGTGGCAACTTATCCTTAATACCTTTAGAAATCTGCTCAATATTGTAGAGATAACCTGATTGTCCATCAACATGACAAATCGTAAAAATATCAGGCCCTTTTTCGACAACGGAATTTATGATTTCTTGATGGTTTGACCATGAAACAATTTCAATAAGCTCATCAAACCAATGTCGTGCAGCTTTGAGAGTGCCTGGATGATCTCCTCTAAGAATGCAAGCTTTTGAGAGGTGTTTTTGTGAAAAAATAAAGTTATTAGATTCAGTGGCAGAAGAAGTGAAAATTATTTCACCTTGTCCTGCTGATATTGTTTTTTTGAATTGATTTCTAACTGTGTCACATTTTTTTAGAAGATTTTTTCCAAGGCAATGTTTGGCGGCCGGATTTGCAAAATCTAGATTAAGAGACTTACAATATATTTCAAGGGCCTCTGGCAAAATTGGTGTAGCAGCAGCATGGTCTAAATAGATCATTTCGTATCCTAAAATTGATTGGACATACTGCAATATTATACTTTTATTGTCAAATTCTCATTGATCAAGATAAATATTATTTAATAAAGGAGAGCTAGAGATCGTCTTCAAATCCATCAAGAAGAGCTTCCAAATCATCATCGTCATCATTTTCTTCTGTTAATGAATTTTGGTTTTCTTCAGATGTAAAAAATTTTGTTTGCTGTAGATAATAATTCATCCATGTTAAAAGGTTTTGTAAGAATACCTGCAACTTTAATTTTGTTTCTCTCAACAAAATTTTCATCTACTTTTCCGCTAATTAAAACGATGGGTAAATTTGGATTAAGTTGGTTTTCATCACTTTTAATAAACTGCAAAATCGGTGTTGAGGGACCTTCTTCTAAAAATATGTCCAGAAATATTCCATCAAACTTTTCTTGTTTCAAAAGTTCAATACAATCATCTGCTCTATCTGCAAGAAGTGCTCTATGCCCGCCTTCTTCTAAAGCCTCTTTCACGAGTTCAAGTATATCAATAGTGTCATCAACAATTAAAATATTGGCCATGTTTGATTTTATGTTTTTATAGTTTTAAGGTAAAGAGAAATAAGATACCGGCAAAAACCGGTATCTTATATTAATGCTATTTTAAATTTCTCAGAACGTAATGAAGAATTCCTCCATTTTTGAAATAATTCAGCTCATCTTCCGTATCTAATCTAGACAACAGTTCTACAGATTGAGTTTGTCCGTTGCTGTTTTTAATTGTGAGTTCAAATTTCATTTTTGGGGCCAACTCTCCAACTTGCTTTAGAGAGAGTATCTCTTCACCTTTTAAAGCTAAAGTTTTTCTATCCACTCCATTAGGAAATTGAAGTGGTAATATACCCATTCCAATAAGATTTGAGCGGTGAATTCTTTCAAAAGACTCACAGATAACTGCTTTTACCCCTTGCAAGCGAGTCCCTTTGGCGGCCCAATCTCTTGAAGATCCTGTTCCGTATTCTTTACCCGCAATCACAATAAGAGGAGTACCATCTGCAATATATTTCATCGCAGCGTCATAAATAGACAATGTCTCTCCATTTGGGATGTACTTGGTATATCCCCCTTCAACACCAGGAACCATTTCATTTTTAATACGAATATTTGCAAATGTTCCTCTCATCATAACTTCGTGATTACCTCGACGAGAGCCATAAGAGTTAAAATCTTCAGGAGTCACATTTCTCTCTGTAAGATACTTTCCAGCAGGGCCATTTTTGGCAATCGAACCAGCTGGTGAAATGTGATCAGTTGTAACAGAGTCACCTAAGAGGGCCAAAATGCGTGCATCTTTAACTTCAAAACTGGATCTTGCACCTTCTGTGATATCATCAAAAAATGTCGGGTTTTGGATGTAAGTCGATTTTTCATCCCATTTGTAGCTGTCACCTGTAGGAGCTGCAATCTCTTTCCACAATTTGTCCCCATCAAAAACGTTTGAGTAACGTTTTTTATACATTTCTGAATTAAGATGTTTGTGAATGACTTCTTCTATTTCAGCATTTGATGGCCAAATATCTTTCATAAAAACATCATTTCCGTTTTTATCCTTTCCAAGGGCCTGTTTGTTGAGATCAACCAGCATGCTACCTGCAAGAGCATAAGTGACAACAAGTGGAGGAGAGGCCAGGTAATTTGCTTTTACATCTGGCGAAATTCTTCCTTCAAAGTTTCTGTTTCCAGAAAGAACTGCAGTCGCCACCAGGTTATTTCCATTTATACTTTTTGAAATTGGAGTTGGTAGTGGGCCAGTGTTACCGATGCAAGTAGTGCACCCATAACCAACCAAGTTAAATCCAATTTTGTCTAAATATTCTTGTAGACCAGATTCTACGAGATAATCAGTTACAACTTGCGAGCCGGGAGCTAGAGACGTTTTAACCCAAGGTTTTGATGTAAGACCTTTCTCGACGGCCTTTTTAGCGACAAGACCAGCTGCAATAAGTACGCTTGGATTAGAAGTGTTTGTACAAGAAGTTATTGCGGCCACGACAACATCACCATGTGAAATCTTGTAATTTTCTCCCTCAACATCATATTCTTTTGTAAGATCATTTCCATTAACTTTAAAAACACTATCCATCGTCTGTTTAAAAGCACTTACAGAATCTGTTAGTTCTATTTTATCTTGCGGACGTTTTGGCCCGGAAATACAAGGATTGATTGTAGACAGATCTAACTCAACAATGCTTGAAAAAACAGGGTCTGGATCATTTTCATAGGCCCATAGACCTTGTTTTTTAGCATAGGCTTCAACCAGTGCAACTGTTTGGTCATCACGGCCAGAGAATTTTAGATAATCAATAGTTTTCTCATCAATTGGAAAGAACCCACAGGTTGCACCATATTCAGGGGCCATATTGGCCAGAGTTGCTCTGTCGGCCAGAGATAAATCTCGCATACCTGGCCCATAAAATTCGACAAATTTTCCAACCACTCCATGTTCTCTTAACTTTTGGACAACATTGAGAACTAGATCAGTTGCAGTCATTCCTTCTTTGAGTCGGCCATTGAGTTTAAAACCAACAACTTCAGGTATGAGCATTGTTACAGATTGCCCTAGCATTGCGGCCTCAGCTTCAATACCGCCAACTCCCCATCCAAGGACTGATAAACCATTGATCATGGTTGTATGACTATCAGTTCCAACAAGGGTATCTGGATAGGCCATAGTTTTTCCATCAACTTCACTTGTCCAAACTACGTTTGCGAGGTATTCTAAATTGACTTGGTGAATAATTCCCGTACCAGGAGGAACAACTCTAAAGTTTTTGAAAGCTTGTTGCCCCCACTTTAGAAAATTATATCTCTCTTCATTTCTTTGGTATTCTATTGCGACGTTTTTCTCAAATGCATCTTTTGTTCCGAAGTGTTCAACTTGAACAGAATGGTCGATAACTAAATCAACTGGAGTCTGTGGATTAATCTTCTTGGCCTCGCCCCCTATTTTAACAATCGCCTCTCTCATGGCAGCAAGATCAACTACGGCCGGAACCCCTGTGAAGTCCTGCATTAATACTCTGGCCGGATAATATGAAATTTCGTGATCAGACTTTTTTGTCTTGGCCCATTCGTTAATGGCCAGAACGTCGTCCCAAGTCACGCTCGTTCCATTTTCTTTTCTCAGTAAGTTTTCGGCCAATACCTTTAAACTTTTTGGTAGTTTATCAAGGTCACTTGCACCGGCCTTTTGTGCCTCTTTAAGGTCATAGTACTGATAATCTTTACCGTTAACAGTTAATGTTCTTTTTACGTCGGCCATTTCTCACCTCATTGTTCTGAATAAATTTTGAATGAGGCATTATACTTTAAGATTTGTGAAGTTACTAGACTACTTGCAAACTAGAGAGAAAGATACCAATAAAATTAATAATGAACTCTGTCAGAAAGTAGGCTCCATTTCCCTCCGCCCTCTGAGCGAATGAGGTAACCATATGGATGAAGTTTACGCCTTAAATTATATAAATGTACATCAACTGTCTTAGGATGAACAGTTGTGTCACCCCAAACTTTTGTGAGTATATCGCTCCTATTGATCATTCTGGCCGGAGCAGAAAGAAATAAAGAGAGCATTTGGATTTGTTTAGACGTGAGGTTTTCTATTTTTTGCCCATCAAGAGTAAGTGTTCGGGGGCCAGCATCTATGATTGGTCTATTTTTTCCACTTAGGATATTTTCAATTTTTACCAATATCTCATTTTTTTTGAAGGGTTTGGTGAGGTAATCTAGTGCTCCTTCTGTGAAACAAAATCTCAAAGCATCGATATCGTCAATAGATGAAACAATTATAAAAGGTATACCAAGGATGGCCTCTGATTTGGCCTCTGTTAAATAGTTTATAAAATTTCCATCTTTCAATAGTAAATCGGCAATGACAAGTTCAGGGGGCTTAATTTCATCATTTTCAACTTTTGAGATTTGACTGGAAAATTCTTCTACTGTGTCAAAAAATGTAATCTCATAGCGAATAGACAGTATCTTTTCGTATACAAATCGACATTCGTCTTCATCCTCAAGGATCCATACATTTTGATGGTTAGCTAATTTGCGATCCATTCAGATCTCCAGTCATAAATTGTTTTAGTCTTTCATTATAGGTAAAAATTCATACTTTTACTACATGATTTAGACTTATGAACCTTAGGTCCTTTTAAAAATTAGATAGTTAAACGTTATTTTATAAGAATTTTCTTAGGCCAGTCATTTGCGTTAAGTTCTAATCCATTTTGTTTAAGTGCTATTTTCGCAACCTCTAAAGCATTTTGAATATCTTGATTCATTATACAATGGTCACTCAAATTTTCATCTGAATCAAAACAGATTGCTACACTATTTTCCTGTCTCTTAACAGTCATTTTTGTCTGGCCTAAGTGTCCTTTAACAAATTCTGTCAGTTGAGGACTATATAAACCATAGAGGACTACTAAGAGCTTGTGCATTGGTAGGTCGAGGACTAGTGTGTTTAGATCTTCATCGATTTCAAATCGGATATGCTTAAAACCTTCCCAGTGATCGACATGTATAACAGAGATGACCTTATCATGAACAGTTCTAAAATTATGTCTTTCATGATGATCATCAGAAGGTCGAATATAGTTTCTGGTGTCGATTATGACTTGTTCCATTTTTTGGATAGAAGTCTTCATTCTTTCAATATATTCCATGTCTTCAGTGCCCTTAAGTATGTCTTCTAACTCCTCTGAAATAAATTTAAGAACATGTACAGGACCAGCCATATCGTGAACCATTAAAGTTGAAACTTGTCCTAGATCAGCAAGTTTTTCATCGAAATTTCTTTTTTCAAATTTACTTACTTCCTGACTAGAAAGCTCCGAATTATTAATTTTCCTTAAAAATAAAATTATCAACACAATATTTATTACAACAGACAAACCCAATAACCAGGCCATATTTTCATCCTTTAAATACTTCCATCTACATTTTATGCTAGAAAAAGTGGCGAACGCAAATTTTTATATTCAAAAAAAGCAAAGAGTTAACCTTTTGATAATATTAAGAATAACACAAGCTGAAAAAAATTAAATATTAAAAATCATTGGCCGATAAGTCAATCGAACAAATTGTTATAAAACCCTAACAAGAGAAGATGGAGTTATGAAAAAGTCAGTCATTGAAAGCCAAATTATAAAGGTCATGACAACAATGGCAACTGTTCTATTGATGGTAACAGGTTTCTTAATGTATACCGCAAAAACCAAAATAGATATGGGTCATGAGAATGGCAAACTTTCCGAAAAATTGATCGCGTTCGGAAACGTAAAATCAACAGCGGCAAAAACAGTTTCAATATACGCTCAGCTTCTTGCTGGTGAAGGTAAAAATGGAATTGAGCTTCTAGAAAAAATTAAACAAACAAAAACTCTCTTTACGACTCAAAAAGATAAATTGCTTGAAGTTACTTCACCTGATAAACAATCTGAAGTTTTAGAAATCTCTACAATTTATGAAAGTTTAAATAAAACTGGGGAAGAGATGGCCTTTGCTTATATCAGTGAAGATAAAGAGACAGGTGCAACAAAGGGTAATGAATTTAAAAAACTTTCTCAACAAATGGAAGAGCATATTGAAAAAAGTACTGAAACAGTCAGTGCCTTTGTCAAAAATGCTACTTTAATGGGTATTCATGAAGCAGAAAAAGCTTGGAAAATTGCAATGTTTGTTATGATTTTTTGTGTGATTTCAGCAGTCATAATGATCAAATTCCTTTTAAATTCTGTTAGATCAGTTCTCGCCAATCAGGCCAGAGAGTTGAATGAAGAAAAAGAAAACCTAGAAAAAAGACTTACAAATATTGTTTCGAGACTTGGAACTAACTACAGCAAGCTACAAGAAACGGTAAGTGATCTGGATGATTCTTCTAGTAATCTTTCAATGAGCTCAACTAAACAGGCATCAGCTACGGAAGAGGCCGTGGCGGCGATGGAAGAAATTGCGTCCATGGTCAAGCAAACCAGTGAAAATGGAAATTATTCACTTGAAGTTGCAAAAGAATGTCAGGATAAAGTACATGAGGGGCAAAGAGTTGTTGGTTCACTTGATATGGCCATGAATGAAATTAATAAATCAAACTCAGAGCTTAAAACAATTGTGAATCTCATTGATGAAATCTCTGCTAAAACAAACGTTATTAACTCGATCGTTGTTAAAACAGAACTCCTCTCTTTTAACGCTTCGATTGAAGCAGCTCGAGCTGCTGAGTACGGAAAAGGTTTTGCCGTTGTTGCTGAAGAAGTTGGTAATCTAGCAAGATTAAGTGGTGAATCAGCTAAGGAAATTGAAGCACTTCTAGATGAGTCTTCAAAGAAAGTTGATGAAATCGTTGGCAAAATTCAAACCAGAGTACATACAGGACAGGAAAGAAGTTCAGAATGTGTTAATGTTTTTGGAAAGATCAATGAACTCAGTTCAGGCCTCACAAATGTTGTAAACTCTATTTCTATAGCTTGTAATGAACAAACTAAAGGGGTTGACCAAACAACTGAGGCCATGAGTGATATTTCGAGAGCAACTCAAGATAATTTAAAAATTACTAATGACACCTCTGGACTTTCAAATCTTGTGAAAAAAGAAATCGATGATCTTTCACAGACAATCATGGATCTACAATCTCTCATCGATGAAACAGAAAAGGCCAAGAGTTTTACAGGTGACAGCAGTAATCATAATTCTCATCCTTCAAATCATGGTCAAGTGCTTAAATTTGAATCATCTCGAAATCAAAAAAGAAAAGATGATACTTTAGATATAAGCGCAATTGCTCAAAATTTTAAACAGGCAGCTTCTTCCGGAGTAGTACCTTCTGCTGATGATGATCGTTTTGAATAGTTGATCTGTTTCTTATAAAATATATTTAATTTACTCATCTTTTTTAGAAAAACAACTTTGCCAATTGCGTAAACTCAGTTAGATTTCATTCTTATGACAAAAGATACTGTATTTAAATCACGCAAAGAGAAAATTGAAGCATTCAAGTTTAATTCCCAGGTTGCAAACGTCTTTGACGATATGCTTAACCGATCTATCCCATTTTATAATGAAATCCATCATATGATTTTAGATATTGTGAGAACAAAATACATTGGCGATGATCTTATTATCTATGATTTAGGTTGCTCAACGGGAACGACCATTTCCCTTATTGATCACTTCGCCCGCAAAATAGGCCATCATCCCAAGTTTATAGGCATAGATAACTCTCTTCCGATGATTGAGAAATGTGATCATAAACTCAAAAAAAATGGTGTCAGTGATTACAAACTTATTTGTGGAGATATTGAAGAGCACGAATTTGAAAAATCGCAAATCATAATCATGAACTATACTTTACAATTTATTTCACCACAGAAAAGAAAGAATCTTCTACAAAAAATATATGCCTCCTTAGAAAAGGGAGGGGTCTTTATTTTGTCAGAAAAAGTAAATTCATCAAATCAAAAAATTCATCAATTGCAAACTGAACTTTATTACGATTTCAAACGCCGAAATGGCTATAGTGAATTAGAGATATCACAAAAGCGTGAGGCCCTAGAAAATGTACTTATCCCCTATACGCCTGAAAAACAAATTAACTTACTTAAAGAAGCTGGACTAAAAAATGTGGAAATGCTTTTTAAATGGTATAATTTTGCAAGTTTCATAGGGATTAAGTAATGAATTGGAAGGAACTTCTTAAAGATAAAATTCAAATCGAAAAGATTAACGACATCATTAATCAAATGGATAAACTTAAAAACAATCCTGCACATATCCATTTTTCTGAAACACTAAATTCTCTCCCTCAAATTAATATGGAGATAAAGGACTTCAGCACTGATACTATAAAGCTAGACACAAAAAATTCTTACGACAAAAAATTACTGCACCATTGTTTAAAAGAACTAGGGCCATGGAAAAAAGGTCCATTTCAAATTGGAGAAAATCTCATCGATGCTGAATGGCGCTCAGATTTCAAATGGAAGAGACTGAAAAATTCAATTTCATCTTTAGAGGAAAAAAAAGTACTCGATATCGGTTGTAACAATGGTTATTTCATGTTTCGGATGCTTGAACAAAGGCCTGAATTTGTCCTGGGGATTGATCCAGTTCTACCTTGTTGGGCGCAATTTAGCGCTTTAAATAAATATGCTGATCAAAAAAATCTTTTTTTTGAGCTCTTGGGAGTAGATGACCTTCAATACTTCGGGGAGTGTTTTGATACAGTTTTCTCAATGGGTATAATTTATCACCATCGCAATCCAATAGGGCAACTAATTCAGTTGAGAAATATCCTAAGTCCTGGAGGAGAACTTATACTTGAAACGATTGGAATACCTGGGGATGATCACAGCTGTCTCTTTCCACAAGATCGTTATGCCAAGATGAAAAACGTCTGGTTTCTCCCAACACTCCCCACCCTTATCAACTGGTTAGAAAGAACAAAATTTACCGATATTGAAATTATTTCTACTGAATATGAAAGTATTAAAGAACAAAGAAAAACTGAGTGGTCAGGAGATGTCTCCTTAGCAAACTTTCTTAATTCTGATAAAACAAAAACTATCGAAGGTTACCCTGCCCCTTTAAGATTTTGTTTGAAAGCAAAAAAGAAAGAGAGAAATTAAGTGGTCAAAAAATCCTTAAATGCAATATATGTTGTTTTGGGATTTATTTTTTTATCCCTTGGAGTAATTGGAATATTTCTCCCCTTACTTCCCACAACCCCATTTATCATTCTTAGTGCTTATTTCTTTTCCAAGGGCCAAAAACGTCTGCATAACTGGCTTCTAACATTGCCAAAAATAGGAATGATTATCAATGACTGGGAGCAATATGGTGTGATAAGTAAAAAATCAAAAATACTGGCCTCTATTATGATCATTGTTCTTTTTAGCTATACTTTAATTTTTGTACAAGTGAATCTTTATATAAAAATAGTTGTCGCTTTAATTGGAATAAGTGTACTTGTATTTATATTAAGTAGACCGTCCGTACGAAAAGTAGTGAAGATTTAGAAATCTCCCGAAAAATCCTGTTTAACATTAGACTCATCTTGGGGTTCTCCACAGAAAAAACCAATATATAACCTATCATTTCCATTTACTATTCTTTGAGTAGTCATAATTCTTCCCCAGCTCTCATCATCATTATTTTGAATATACTTACAAGATGGATTATTTGGATAGACTTCTCCATCATAGGAAAATCCCATACAAAATTGACAATCATTTTTCATATAAGTATTAAGTCTAGAATCACTTCCATTGGGACAACGTATTCGATAATAAAATGAGTCATCGCCATTAACTCCATTTCTAGGCATATCAATGGTTTCAAAACTGCCATTTTGAGAAAAAGGGACTTCAAACTGATAGGTAGAAGGAGAAGCATGTTCAGTTGTATTTGTAGGATCTGTTCTATCGGCCCATCCAAAACCAAATTTACACTGTGATAAATAAGCATCAATTTCACTTGTTGTTGATCGGCACATTGCTTTAAATCTCATACTGTCATCACCAGTTATTTCGCTTCGAAACTTAAATGAAACATAACCACCAGTGCTCATATCTAAAACCATATCTTTGAAATCAGCTCCACCATAATCTTGATGTGAATAAGTTAAAGAACAAGTACTCGGATAGGGATTTTGCCCTTCTTGAATTAATGAAGCTGTAAACTCAGTTCTAATTGTATAATTTGCATCATCTGGATTAGTTTGATTACCACCTGGAATAATATGTAAAATTAAATTTGTATTATCATATATTTTATATGTTCCATAAATTTGATTATTAGTCCCAGTGTTATATCTATTTCCATCAACAGTATTAATAACTGTTCCATTCGAATTTAGGACTTCAAATATTGGGGTTGCGCCTGATACATCAGAATAATCCATCGTAAATTTTAAGTCTCCATTCTTATTTGTCGAAAATCGATAATAATCAGCAGGGTCTGATGATCCAAATCCAACACCACCAGAAAAAGTAATATCATTTTCAATATTATTAATTGAACAAGCATTTGAGAAAGTGTCTCCCACGTCATTTTTGACAATATTCAATATTGTATCAGGATTTCCTCCACCTAATTCTCCATGACTACATGTTGCAATAGCGGCCGTATCATTATCAGACGTTTGATCTTCTGTACTTAAACGGAACTCCATACTATAGATTGAAAATTGCTCATCTGCAGGAAATACTTTTAAAAAATAAGTTCCTGCATTAAGAAACTCTCCTGAAATCGATTCCGTTGCAAGACCAGTATTTTCTGAGGTGATAATATCTTTATTCATTCCTTCCGAGGCATCATAGATACCGATATCCAAATTCGCATCAACTGGAGTCATTGAAACAGAGATGGTAGCTCCTGGTTCCACAACAACAAACCTATAATAATCAAATCCATCTTCTCTATGTCCCACTGAACCTGTGATAGCAGCACTGCCTGAAGAAATTTTAGTTGCAAGATTAAACTTTGTATCCGACATATCATTTGGCATATCATTTCCTGTTACGGCCACACCATTAATTTTATCGGTTCTTTCTTC
Organism: Halobacteriovoraceae bacterium; assembly: GCA_020635115.1. Taxonomy (NCBI): domain Bacteria; kingdom Pseudomonadati; phylum Bdellovibrionota; class Bacteriovoracia; order Bacteriovoracales; family Halobacteriovoraceae; species Halobacteriovoraceae bacterium. The sequence continues at coordinate 401,675 of JACKAK010000003.1, forward strand.
TTCGCTCACTCCTGGAATATAGTGAATGTTTAATTTATATTCTGTTGCCTGAGTAGCATATTCAAATGGATCAATTCTTACGTAGATATTTTGTTCATTTCGAATGGTCAGCTCTATAGCTTCAGATTCAGACCACCAATTAAATGAACCTTGTAATTGCTCTCCATTCTCATTATAAATTCTTAGGTCGACATCCATTAGATTTCCTGTAATACTGACTGAAAACGTACCTGGTTCTGAAATATTAATTTTAAAATAATCATTATGATCATTATTAAATCCGGTAGATCCAGCAATTGTAATATTTTTTTCTTCATTTCCTAAATTAAATGCCGTTATTGAATTTTGCTTAGCTTGTTGAAATGTATTTGGAGTATCTTGTCCTTCAAATCCAAATCCACTTTCTCCATCTGTTTCCAAAGTTTCAACCTTGATTTGGGGAGCATCATTAGGCTTACCAAATTCTATATATCGATTGTTAATATCTTCTTGAGAAATATTAATCCCTGAAATCCACTCACTATCCGGAATTTTGCCAACAAAATCTTTATAAAAACAAACATCATCACCTTGGTGCTTACTATGAGCACAACGAGTACAACTACTTTCTTGTTCAACCCATCCAAAATTTGCAGAACATCTAAATTCACATTTAACATTGGGATCATTCACAAGACTATGTTTCCATGGACTAGAAGTTGTTAAATTTTTATTATCCCCTTCATAGACAGCATATTTAGGGTCACTTGCAAAATTTCCAAAATAACATACTGGATTTTCTGGATCAGTTTCATATTCAATACAAGCAGTTCTCGAATCATTGGGTATCCAACCACTTTTACATCGAGATATCATACATTCTTTAACTGTTGGATCTATCCATTCACCTTCACTTGAACAAACTTGAATGACTGATCCGGCCAAATAATGAGGATCTGAATATTCAAGCGTTGTACAAGCTCTGGCGTGAACTTCATTTGAACCTGGAGTACAAGCAGTGATGGGATCTTCTGGAGGTAAAATGACGATAGGTTCTTCATATTCAGGAGGTATATAGACAGTTCGAATTTTTTCTGAAATCACTGATTGGGCATATCCTTCAACGATAAGAGATTCGAGTTGGCTTTTGATTGCAGCAAAATCATCAAGTGTCGCTATTGGGTTATAAGTCGCTAAAATTGACGAATGAGCATTTGCAAATTCTCTGAGCAAAAAGGATCTTGCACCACTTGTAATTGTCACATTTTTGATGGGATCATTACTGGCCACATCACTCACGATTTCTTGAAGCATATCATTTTTAAACTGATAGAGAGTTACAGTGTAACCTTTGACTAACAAGACCTTTTCGTAATGAGAAACAATCGCGTTTTTGTTGGAAAACGATATTGTCCATTCGTTGATAAACGATTCAACAGCATTATTAAATTCTTCAAGAGTATTTACTGAATTACCCGATCCGTGAGAACTTACGCATATATTATTTTCATTTAAAATAAAACCAACTTTTGAACAACCTGAGAGTACACAGTTATTTCCAAAGCCTGTAAATTCTCCAGCTTCATTGCAATTTGGGGAAAGAAGCCCAATCGCACCACTTCCTGTTGGCCCATTACATAATTGTGGTGAAATAAGATCACAGGTATTTTTTCTATTTTCTTTGATAAGCTTAATATAACTTACGAGCTCATTTTTTGAAGGAAAAGTATTGATAAAAAAATCTCGTATTAATCCAAACTCAACAGTTCCTACAGACTGACCTGCGTATATATTATAGAGATTTCTGACTTCATCAGAAATATTATTAAAAAATTCTGTATAAAAATCCTTATATCCATAACTGTCTTCATTATTATAGATTCTAAGGGCGTAGAGAAATAAAGAACTTTCAGTGTACACCTCAGTAGCTTCATATTCTGCTACGGATTCATTTAAACTATCCAGAATGAATCTCACAGCATTTCGGTTAGCGCTATCAGGAGGACATGAACTAAAGTCGACTAAAGGTTCATGACAGGAAGAAACCCACTCTGAGGGACTTCCTGAAAAATGATCCCATATATATTCATTTGCTTCGACTTGAAGATCTACTACAAAATCTCCGTATGAGTCATGACATTCCAATACAGGAACCTTATTAGCAACTAAAAAACTGTTGGTTGGTAAATACTCACAGTAGTTTCCATTGTTAAAGTTCACTTTATAGAGACAGTGATTTTCGAGTCTAATTGTTTTCCCTCCAACTTGTGCTGACAGCCTTGAGTTCACTAATGAAATTTCATCGGACTGTGATAAAATCCATGTCAAGCAATGACTACCAGAACTTCCGACGAGAGGTAAATCAATAACGGCACCAGAAACATATCCTTGAAAATTCACTAACTCGTGGATTTGATACTTAATTCCTCTATAATTTAATGAGGAATTTATTGTAGGTGTACCTGGGACATAATAGTTTTGGTTATTTCCTAAACTGCTTCCAGATTTAATATCGCTTGAAGATTTATTTTTTCCAGACTTCCCCCCCCCTTCAATACAACTAGAAAGGAGAATCATTCCAAGAGGTATGACAAGTGTGAATATGTTAAAAATAGCTTTATTTTTAATCACTTACCCCTATCGGTTAAAACCCATAAATCCCTTAAAAGCATTATAAATGACTTAGAGTTTTGATCAAAATAGTTAGGTATCGTAAGATAAAAAGTATAATAATTTCAGATAGTTAATTAAAAATAGAAAAATAGATCAATGCCAATTTAAATTGCCTTTCATTAGTTATGGAGCAACTTCTTTTTCTAAAAAGTAGTTTGTTCCATTTCTACTACCTTTCCACATATTCTTACCATCAAGGCCAAACTGTCCAAAAACACATTTAGTTTTGTTTTCGTCATTAGGATCTACAATTTTGGCAATTCTAAAATCCGCAAATGTTTTTGTGGAGTCATAATGTTCACTACCTTGCCAAAAACCTGCTGAAAGAACGTCACCATTTCCACTACCAGGTGCTACAATAATATTTTCAATCGACATCGCATCATACCAATCGGGATTTACCTTATACATCACAACGTTTCCATCAGCTTGGAGAGCTAAAGCTAAAGATTCACTATCACTGGCGCTCAGAATGTACTTATAACCTTGTATTCCTTGAAAAGTAGTATTTGGGTTTAATCTCCTATCTGATAGGAAAAGCCCTATACTATAAGTATTAATTTTTGTAGAAATATAAGTCATCGACACTCTGTTGCGATAAAGTATTAGGTGGCAGTTTGTTCCATCATTAGCAATTGATTCAACTTTCTCTTCTACAAAGTTAAAATCTGCAAAATTAAATAGCTCAAAATCCACTGCCACCCCAGGAGGGGAATCATAATTCATTTTTATATCAATTGAATAATTGGGTGCAGGTACATTTTTTATGCCTGAACCTTCCAATAGAATGTACGTATATACATAAAAAAGATAATCCTCTCCTTCCTCGACTTTTATTTTAATAGGATTTCCACTTCTCACGATATCGCAAGTTTCAAATGTTGTATCAAGATTAAAAAAACAAAGATTACTAATTTTATCACTTGCAGTAAGTTTGATTTCAATTTCTCCAGATCTTTTGGGTCTTAAATAGAAGATATCATTTAAATCTAGCCCTCGACCAAGATAACCGTGAATAGAAGCATTATTTTCTTGATCTATATTTGTAAAATAATCATCTAGATTATTCATTTTTCCATAGGGGTCTGAAAAATAAATATCAGGAGAATCGCCAAGATATGTTGTATTTCCATCTATCTGTATATCCTCTTGGATTCTATTACCTGACGTATTTTTAGGACTAAAACTTACCTTCAACATATATGAAGTTGGTGTCGCATATGCAATACCTACTGAAATTAAAACCTTCCCTCCGTGGTGGACAAAGTGTGTAATCTTTTCTGATGAAAGTCCATCGTTTCTAGAAAATACCAACACATTGCTTTCAAATGCATTGAGCGGAGTATCATTCGGGTCATCTGCATTAACCTTTGTTATTTCATAGTTTGAAAGATAGAGATCTAAATCACTAGTAAAATTAGAAAGTTCTACTGTCAAGTCACCATCTTCTGGAGCTTCAAATAAATAAGAATCTAAGTCATCCTCTATACCATTAGGCAAATCGCTCTGACCGTATATAACAACTCCCTCATTTGGGTTAACTACATAGCTTGTGATATTCATATCCTGTAAACTATTAGGAACAATAGGAGCATCTTTATTAGTTAAGGAATCAGCAAGTGTTTCTTCGAGAATAAAATTACAAACATCGCCAGAGTTAGATTTTCCTGCTGTCCCACATGAAATACACTCCCCTCCATGTCTCCCATGAGATTCATCACACTTATACTCACATTTGGAAGTTGTGCCGGTCGCATGATAAACAGCTTCGCTGACAGGTTGTGTGAGATTGATATTGTCATTTGCATGCCACTCAACATTTGATATCCCTGAAATAGAAGGACATGAGTAAACAACATTAGGAGTAAATTCTAAATCAATACTATATGGCGACCTCTCTGGTCCAAAATTTTCTGGGGTAACTTTCAAATAGTAATCTCTATCTGCCTGGAGTTTGTTAACACCACTCCATGTAATATCCTCATTTTTCTTTGTCCTCCATACCTGACTAGATCCTTGATCTGGATTTATTGCGTTTCCACTTGAACCAAAGAGTTCAAATTTTAGTTTGTGATCAGCTCCATCCAAATAATCAAATCTTATTTTTAGATCTCCTCCATTATCAGTTTTCAATTTATACCAATCAGCATTGTCTCCATTATATCCAACTATTCCGTAAATCTCAGCTTTGTGATTTGAGTTTCTAAATATTACTAAAGACTCATTACTCCGATTACCACTTGCGTCTGTTAGTGAGTCAGTTTCTGAAATCTGATGAGCAATTAAATCTCGCATATCGTTAGGCAATACATCTTGCAACGTTTTTGTTGCCTTAAAATGCTCTTGATAATCCTCTGTTGATTGTTTTCTACAGAGTAACTTAAACTGAACATTAGACCCAGAAGAAACCAAATGCCAATAATCTACAAAAGAAACAAAAAGAGTTAAATTTCCATTATAAGTACTCGATAGTGAAGGTATATCCCCTGCATAATATTCGGGGATATTTGTAATCCCAGGGATATTTAGTTCTGCTTTTATATGACAAGATTGCGCATTTTGTACCGGGGCAACACTGTAATTCAAAACAAGGTCGTTCATAGATCTTTTATTCCATGGGCCTGTACCAGTTTTAAGATTTCCGTTAGTGATATTTCCAAAAATAATTTCTCCTCCTGAAATATCTTGATCTTTTTCAAAATTCAAAATAAGAGTATAGTTTGTTTTCGTGGTTCCTATAGGTTGAATATTTATATAGTAATTATTACCAGCAGATACGGTAAACTTATTGAGATTTAACATACCCTTACCGATGGATGACCCTATTTCATTATTCAAAATGTTCTCATATGCTCTCAAGTTCATGTTCTCTGCAACATCATCCAAAAGTACTTCTAATTCCCCATTACTTTGTGCTGAAAAATAAAAATAATCTTGAGTGTCAGATTCATACCCAGTCGAACCTTCAATAACGACTTGACCAGATTGACTAGTAAAAGTTGGAACGAAATTGGACGCTCTTATATCTTCTGCCCCACTAAATGTATTACTAGCATCACCTCCTCCAAAGTTCATTCCTGAACCTGAAAGTTTGTCTAAATTTCCAATGCAACTCGTATGTGAACTATTCAAAATTAAATTGTTTCCACAAGCAGTAATTTCACAAAAAGCACCAGGACTAGCTTCCCATTGTCCACCACTACAAACTTGATTGATCTGAGTCCCTGTGGCATTTGGATCCCCTGAATCGCAGCCTTGAAAAACTTGTGTACTACTGTCATTACATTGAGATGGGTTTATACAGGCCGTTTTAGCAGTATTTGTAATCAATCCATTCCGGCATGAATTAATCTGACAAAATGCCCCAGGCGCATTTACCCAACTTCCTCCACTGCATACTTTCTCTATTGATGTTGTCATAGCATTTAGGTCACCTGACGTACAACCTGTTACTATTTGTGTATCCCCACTTGTACACTCAGAAGGACTAATGCATCTATCTCCGCTATTACTTGGCACAAGTCCACCGGAGCAAGATGTTATCATACAACTCGCTCCTGTTTGATTAACCCAGTTTCCATTACTACAAATCTGATTAATAGATGCTACGTTGGCATTTGAATCACTTGAAGTACAACTCGCAGGTCTAGTGCTGCCATTTGTACAATTTGGAGGACTAATACAATTACCTCCATTATTACTTGGCACAAGTCCACCAGAGCAAGACGTTATCATACAACTCGCTCCGGTTTGATCAACCCAATTTCCATTACTACAAATCTGAATAATAGATGCTACGCTGGCATTTGGATCACTTGAAGTACAACTCGCAGGTCTAGTGCTGCCATTTGTACAATTTGGAGGACTAATACAATTACCTCCATTATTACTTGGCACAAGTCCACCAGAACAAGACGTTATTATACAACTCGCTCCTGTTTGATTAACCCAGTTTCCATTACTACAAATCTGATCAATAGATGCTACGCTGGCATTTGGATCATTTGAAGTACAACTCGCAGGTCTATTCGCTCCGTCCGAACAAGGAGGTTCAATACAATTATTTTTTCCTGAATTTGGAATAAATCCGTTTCCGCAATTTGTAATCTCACAAACTGCTCCAGCATTATTTTCCCAATTCCCATTAGTACATGTTTGACTAATTTGAGTTGCTGTAGCATTTGGATTCCCTGAATCACAACCTTGTGCATTTCGACCAGTTCCTTCAACGCAATTGGGAGGTAAATTACAAGCAGTACCACTATCATTTGGCTCAAAATTATCACGACAAGAGTTTATTCGACAGTATGAACCCGATTTGGGGACCCAATTCCCATCACTACAAACTTCTTCAATTGAAGTTCCAAGTGCATGAGAATCATTAGATGAACATCCTGTAGCTATTTGTATATCTCCATTCGAACAAGGACTAGAATCTGGATTAACACAAACTCCATTGCGAACAACTTTAGAAGGATCAGAACACGATTCTAATTGGCATGCTCCATAACTAAAAGTAAATCCTCCACTAGCATTACATACAGGATATTGATGCCCAATTGCCCCATATGAAGATTTACTTCCATTGCAAGTAATAGGTTGTACTGAATTACAATCGCTTGAATTGGAAAAACTCTCTCGCATAAAATTTCTGAGTTCAGTTTCTGTATATAAGTTATCTATAAACTTTTCTTTAATGAGACTTATTTCACTTCCGGTCGGAAACCTTCTATGATATTCACTGAAAGCAATTTTTATATCATTTTCAACATAAACAAAATGATCCTCTCTGAAATTAGAACGAGTAAATGTCTTCGTCGTTAATTCACTGTCTCCATAAATTTTTAAAGCATAGTAGTAATATGTTGAACTTGTCACCGCACTATTGAAAGAATAGTCAAAAGCAGTACTCATCAATATACTTTTCAATGCTTGTACATTGATCATATGCTCTGTATTTGCATCACATGAATTTATATTGTAAAGATCGTAGCAAGTACTTACCCAACTTTGAGCTTCAGAATCTCCCCCTACTGTTCCAATAGGATTAATTTCAAACTGAAAAGTGAATAATCCATATTCGTCACTATAACAAGATGCCACAGGTTTTCTATATGCCCTATTGCTCGTGTCACTCAATTCAACAGCAACACAAGACTGTACACCATTAAAAACTTGCACATATAAACAGTCATTTGAAAATCCATAATTTTCACCATTGATATTCAAGTTTACATTTGTACCATCCACTAAAACTGGAGTATTTTGACTTTGTATCCATTCAATACACGTCTGTCCAAACTCTCCTTCATAGTCGAAATCAACAACTGAGGCCTCAATCATGCCCACGGCATTGGCATACAAATAAAAATCATTACCAAATCCAGTTCCATCAGGGTCTAAATTAAACCCACCAGTACCATTACCACCTGTTCCGGTAGATAAAACTCCAGAATCATATTTTTTCTTTTTAACTTTTTTCCCACCACTTCCCGAAGGTACACAAGAACCTAGAAAAAGAACCAAAATTAAAAATATAAAATTTAGCTTTCTCATTTTTTTAAAAAATGAATCAAAATCATTTGTTAAATAGCTATATTTTTTTAAAACTTCCACTTTACCCTATTCGGTTAAAACCCATAAAACCCTAATACCATTATAAATGTATAAGGTATTATCACCAAATTTCATGAAAATATTGAAGCTTTTGATGTGATTTTAAGCATTTCTTAAAAATAGATGTGCCAATTATTATTGCTAGAGTAAGTCTCCAACACATGAATTATAGCTTTGTGTGACTTCTCTCCAACTACTCCCCTGGAGCTCATACTGAAACAAATAATCGCTGTAAGTTGAGCTTTTATGAACGTTCATACGAATCATCGCCCGTCTACCATTTGGAGAAAAATGAAACTTTCCATAATTACCAACTGTATTACCATCAAAACTTTGAGCTAAAACAAAATTTCCGTTTGAATCTTTTTTGTAAATAATGTTTCTCTGAACATTTCCGATAGTGTCGTTGACATCAACCACTCCAAGTGTCAAAGCAGCAAATAAATAGGTTCCAGATGGGTCAATTCCAACAAAATTTCCAAAATAATCTCCAGAAGAATATTGATCAGCATAGGGATGTTCAATATATTGAGATCGATTCCAATTTGCTGAAGTTGAACTAGAAAAATCAAATGTAAATAAAGCTCCTGTTTCATAAATTTGAATTCCCTTAACCTCATCGAAATATATTTGACTTCCTAAATATCCCATCCCAGGGCTACCAACAACTAAAGTATCTCCAGAACTATCAAAATCAACAGAGCGACCAAAATCATATGTATAGACATAATTTAATTGTTCAGGAGGGGTTTTATTGTATTTTAATTTGTAATTTGAACCATCATACTCATAAACATATAATCTACAAGTAGAACAGTTTAGTCCTCCTTCTCTTTGCATCCCTACTGCTAGTCTGGAACCATTTTGATTCAAAGAGATTGAGTTACCATAACCAGATGCACTATTATTTGTATCGATTTGTGCCAATTGTTTATCAGTTTTTCTATCTAGCTTATCTACTAAAAACCAACCATCTCCATCATCCCTAAATACATATACAAGACCTAAATCAGAACTATCATTTGATTCTGAATATTTTGGTAGAGAGATTGCAATGACATTGCCATCTGAAGAGATATCAAATTCTGTATTTCTGGCCCGATCAGGCATAACAGCAGAAGTTTGATTGATTCGTAAATAATTCTGGAATTGAAATAGATTGTTCTCATCTTTTCTAAAAACAGAGTAAATCGCCTTGTTGTCTATCTCATTGAGTGCCAGAAGAGTTTGTCCATTTGCCGAGACTTCAACTGGTCTAGGAACTTTTCCATTTAAACCTAACGTAGAAAAGTTAAAACACTCTAAACCCGTATTTGAGAGATAATTAAACTTATATCCATTGGTCGTTGCTAAATTGTCATTACCGACTACAAAATATCCCGCAGGATCTTCACTAACATAAGAATATCCCACACCATTTCCACCTCCGTTTTCATCTGGAGTATAAGAAATGTCTAATTTATAGGAAGAATATGCTCCAACAAATGGAATCACCGCTATTTTTAGAGATTCAAAAGCAACAACATCATAGGAGTAATTTATCTCTTGGCCTCGATCATTCTCATTTGAAACAAATTCAGATCCGTGTTTGAAATATATATAGAGATCACCACTATTAATTAACACATTATTGGTTTGTAAATTACTTATACTGATATTGATTGTTCCACTTTTTTGAGGTGTGAATTCTAGGACATCTTTTATATCATCTCCAAACCCTGTCGAACCTTGTATAGAAACTTGTTGGGGTGAATTTCCATTATCAAGAAGATTAGATAGAGACTGGCCAATTCCAATGTCATTATTTATATCTCCCCCTAATACTTCTTGTCCATTTACACGATCAACTTCTTTTGTGAGATTTGAAATAGAAACAATTTCTATATCTAACTCGTAATCGACTAGATTTGTTACTAAATGATCATATGATCTTACATATATAAATGAAGTTGTACCTGATGAAAAAACATTATCAACAGTATGGATATTTGAATCACTCACTTCAAGATTGCTTCCCCACGATCCATCTGGACTAATAAATCCAAATTGAACCCCTAGATCAGTTGACGATTCATCTATTTTTTTAAATTTTGTGATAACTTTCCATAGTCCAGTACTATTAGTAGGAAGGTTGATCTTGAAAGCATCTTTGTCATCGTCTCCATTGAATTCAAGTTTACCTATAATTTTTAAATTAGAATTTTGTTCATCCAGAGTTAGACTGAAGGCCGCACCAAGAGATGGAAAGTCATTGGATGACAAATTCATTTCTGAGAGAATACCATCGACCGGACTGGGATCAGGAATTCCACCTTGATCTACCCTAAATTTAATATTTAGAGAATAACTTGTGTAAGATGAACTTGTATGAGGTATAACACCAATTAGATACGTAGTATTTTGCCCCATTGATATATTATTCACGTTCTCGCTTGATTGTCCTGTACGTTTAGATTCAGCAATTTTTAAAGTTCCAGCTGGATAATCTAATAGCACAAGGTTGATATCTGAAGATAGGTTACTTAACGATATGTCAATGATTCCGGATTTATGAGGAGAACTGATTTTGTAGTAGTCATAACTGTCATTTCCATATCCAACTGAACCAGTAATCGTAATATTTGAACCTGTTTCAATCAATGTTACTGTATCAGCATTACTTACACTATTGCCAGCATCGACAAAGTTAACTCCACCATTTATCTTATCTTCAATTCCTAAACTTTGATCAGGTGACTTAGATGAATTTGTTATATCTTCACAATCTAAATTATCACCACTAATTTTTTTATTAGCAGGGCATTCTGTTACAAAACATGTTTGCCAAGAACTCCACATCCTATTAGGTAAACAATATCTAGATTGTTCACCAGAAATAGCGTTAAGGGAAGAGGGGCTACAAGCATTTTTTTCTATTTGAGTTAATTTGCATTCGAAATTTCCTGTATCGTCATTATCAACATCAACCACTGCTGCACTTCCATCGATGACAGAAATGTCTGGAACATAAAACTCCCCAACTATAATATCGATGATTTCATAACTTTTCTTTCCATTTACTATTTCTCTTTCAAGTCTTGATTTATATTCAGGGAAATCTTTCAAACTTTTTGCCGGTTCAAATGTGTTCAAATTGATTCGATGAATTGTATTGAATTTATTTGCAATAAAACTTTGAATAGCGCTTTTGTTTTCAAAAACTTTAACTTTTCTATATTCTTGCAATACGAGAGGGGCCGGAAATGTCGAAATTGTTATCATAAACTGGTTGGCCAACATTTCCAAATCATCTTTGGCCATTAAAGGTATTTCATAATCGATATGAAACCTATTGATCCCCTCTATAATATCTCGCTTTGGATCATTGACAATATTCCCAGGAGTATTTTGTTCAATATAAGGATTTATACATTCTCCATACTGTGTGAGAAATTCATTTGAATTATCACAAAACTCGAGCCTACACTCTGAATATGAATTAGTAAATTTACCATTGTAATCACATATTGGATAATTATATCCCCAGGCCCCATTTAAACTTCCAAACTCTGGACACCTTACTTTTTCAATTTCACTACAATCAGAGTTAGAGACAAAAGTATCTCTGATCCAAGACCTCATTCCTTTTTCAGTTGGTAGTGCATTAATATAGAAATATTTCATTCGATTCTCTGCATCAACACTTGGTAACCTATTGTGATATTCGATAAAAATATATTTAAGATCTCCTACAACAAAAGAATAGAAATCCTCTCGAAAATTTGTGGCCGTAAATGTTTTTAAATTTAGTTCTGATTGCTGATAGATTTTAAGTGCATAATAATTATAGGTACTTTCTGAAATAAATGCTTGAATTCCAAAATCATATGCAGAAGCAATTAGTATATCTTTTTGTATTTGAAATGCATCCAAATGAGTTTGATTATTTTCACATGTTGTATAATCGTAGAGATCATCACAATTTTCAACCCAATTATATGCACTAAACATATTGAAGTCGTTACTTTCTGGTAAAATTTGAAAATTGAGAGTGTATTGCCCATACCCATCCTCACAGTATGAAACAGGTGTTCGGTAATCCATGTCCTGAGTATGATTTTTCGGTAAATAAACACATGAGATCTGTCCATTAAAAAGTTCTTGATATAAACAATGATCAGCTTGTGGAATAGCAACTCCTCCGGTACCAATAATTACTCTCGTATTTATAACCTCAATTTCTTCTGGCTGAGATTCAATCCATTGCTCACAATTTTGTCCTTGAGTCGGAGCGACTAGGAAATTTATGTTTCTAGCGTTGATATACCCTAACTCGGTGAGATAGTAATTTAGATCATGTTGACCAGTTAAATAATCATTCTTCTGATATGGATTGTTAAAAATATCCCATTCAACGTATGTATAACCATCTTCACCTGGTTTTAAAATTGTATCTTCATTCTTTATTGATTTGATTTTTTTTACGGTATCACTTTCTTTTGGAATACAAGAAAATAAAAATAAGAAAGCAAGTATGTTTAAACAAGCGATGCTCTTATTAATAAGCTTAGTAAATTGAATGCGTATCCCTATTAATTTAATCACTTATCCCTCATCGGCCAAAACACCAATTCCCCTTAAAATATTGTATTTCAACATGAGGTGATTTCAAAAAATCTGTCTTAAAAGTTATACTCAGAATGTATTTTTAAACAGTTAAAAATATCTGTTTGATATCTATATGACAATAATTTGTGCCACTATTTTAATAAAATTATCTAACTATCTGTAAATATGAAGTTTGAAAAACATTTTTCTTTTGAGCATTGATTAACTTCCACCAACTTTAAGCTTTTTCCCATCGAAAAAACAAACACTTTGTCCCAAAAAAATTGTTCTTAGATCATCAACAATAATCCCATTTCCATCGGGACAAGCAAATAAAGGTCGTTTCGAAGTGCGAGAATATTCTCGCAAAGCGAGATCATATCGCTTTGAATTTTTATAATGTGGGAAAAAATCAAAATCAACAAACCCTAAAGCTTTTAAGTTTCTAATATTCATTTCATTTTCATCTCTATCGAAATCCGGAAATCCTGCAGTACCAATTGACTGGGTCATAAGAATTGCTCCAGCAGAAAGCCCCGTAAGTATTCCTCCATTATTCACAAATTCCTTAAGTTTTTTTAGTAATCCATTTTTTCTTAAATAATAAAGAAAATAAAACGTATTTCCTCCTGAAAGATGTATAATATTTGAATTAAAAACCTCATGTTCAAGCACTGGATCGATAGGATTATCTATTGGGAAATAGAGAAAACGATTTAAGTTAAAGCCAAGAAAAGAATTTACAAAATCATGATAATCTTCATAGCAATCATGAGAACAAGAAGGAATAAATGTGATGAGTGGAGAAGTCGAATTTGTCATTCCTACAAGATAAGAATGAAGTTCGAAATTATTTTCATCTTCTCCTGAGTAAAAAACAAGTTTCAAATTCCCTCTCTATAATTTTTAACTATGGAAAATAATTTTTGAATCAATTTTGCATGTGATACATTTTTGTGGGATCCCTTTGTTTTTTTCACGACAGGTCTTAGGTCCTGATATTCTACAAATTCGGTAAGGATTTCATAAATTTGTTTATAACTCAACTTGGGTTTATGGTTAAATACTTTATTAACCACAGTGGTAATTGAATCTCCCGTAACTCGGTCATATCTATTGATAATACTAGATCTCATAGATACTTCTAACATACAATTTTTGAACCCATTTTCGCTTTTGGATACGGACTGAATAAGTTGTTTATAATATTTCTGAAACTCGGATATTTTCTTTCTTCTATAAGTTGAGAGGTTCAAATCATCTTTAATAGCATAACTTGATCTCATAATTTCAACGAATTCAGAAGCTTTTAAGTCTTCATCTCGGGCCAGATAAATTTGGGGTAAATCTCTTAGAAGATCTCGCATACAAAATATTGCATTACTCATAATCCCATCAGGTACATTCTCTAAACCAGTCTTGCTTTTAGCTCGTTCAAAATATGAAAATACTTTTCGAAATTTAATAATTTTATAGTGTTCATTTTTGATTAAAAACTTAATTTGTTCTTCATTGAAACCAATTTTCTTTAAAATATTTATATTTTTGCATTCTTCAAATTTTTGATTAAATGACTTCACGGCCCAATGCTTAACAAAATTTTTAATATTTCTTTTTTTCTCTTTAACTAAGTAATCATAAATTTGAGCAAATGTTTTAATTGTATATTGAAGCTTCTCTTTTTGTTCAGTTATCGATGTGGAAAAGCGTTGAATATCATCGTAGCGATAGTCGTGATGAAACAATCCAAACTGCCTCACTGATCCATAATCAATGATTCCTCCATCCATCAAGATATTGTCTCCATCCCAATCCAACCAGCAAAATATATACTCGTCTTCAAATTTTGCGGCCAAACTAGAAAAAATATAGACCATTTTTTCTAAAAAGTATTCATATCTTTCTTTCTTCTTCGTTGGAACATCTAACCACAAGTTAGCTTTTTCTTGAAAATCAATATAGTATTCAACTATTTTTTTTAAATTTTGCAAATCATTAACTTTTAAATATCTAAAAATATGCGAAGGCCGCAACAAATTTTCATGTGCTCTAATATTGACTGAATAGCCTTTTTCGAATTCAATAATGCCTAAGACTCTTTCTGTTTGTAATTGATTTCTGTTAAAGACTTCACTGAAAAACAATGATGCCAAACCTTCTTCTGTTTCAGCATACCCGCAACCGTATGAAATTGTAGGATCTCCACTTTGAAAATATTTTCCATAAATATGTGTTGCTGGACTTAATTTCGTTCCACCAGTCCCACAGCTTGATACGTCCCAAATTCTACCCTTATTCGCGATTTGCCCATTCCAAATACTTCGTCCATCTCCAGATGTTTTTC
Organism: Halobacteriovoraceae bacterium; assembly: GCA_020635115.1. Taxonomy (NCBI): domain Bacteria; kingdom Pseudomonadati; phylum Bdellovibrionota; class Bacteriovoracia; order Bacteriovoracales; family Halobacteriovoraceae; species Halobacteriovoraceae bacterium. The sequence continues at coordinate 416,874 of JACKAK010000003.1, forward strand.
CCATTTTACTTGGATGTTGAAGTTGCAAATATCTCGTGGCCATGTACTTATTCTTTTTTATATCCTCTGGTATGAATGAAATATTATTTTCTATGTCATACTCGTTAATGATAATCAGAGCAAACGTATCTAAAATTTTCTTTTCTAATTGAATAGTAAGCACATCAGGATGCTCATTTGGAATCAAACCCATTTCTTTAGCTAGTTTGAAGTTAAAAAAATGAACTTTTCCACCATGTCTGGTTCTTACATTGTACATAACACAACTTTCCGGTACACTTTTTTGCAAGGGATGAGTGCCATCGAGATTGTCAAACTTACTGTATGAAAATTGTGTCTTCTCTTTAAGAGTTGATTTGTTCATAAAAACTTATTCGGAGTGAATCTGTATAAATTCAATTTCTTATAAATTCTGTTAAATTCGGAAAAAAATTCCTAAAGAAAGCTAACATCTGATGACTAATGAGAATCATTCATTCTATGCTAATATAGACCCCAAAACAAGGATGTTTTATGTATTTCATTGCTTTATTAAGCATCTTACTGCTACCTCTCTATGCCTATGAACCATTAAAAGCAAATTGGAATCGAGATATAAAAATAGAAAAGGGACTAAATCGTTCAAACATTTTCAACTTAAATACTGAAGACTTTGAGGAGTATAAATATCAGGGACAAATTCATGCTTCACAATATCCTGTTGAAGTAAGCGGTCTTTTCATTCCCTATTATCCCTTTAATAATTTTTTTGAAAAAGACCATAGAAATCCAATAACTGAAAAATTAAAAGAAGCAGGAATAAAAGGTCTTCCCTTTTCAAGCATGGATGAAATGTTTAAATGGTTAGGACTCAACACTTACAACTCTAAATTTGAAAAGGGAATTTATAAAATTCCAAATCCTAATGAAAAATTAAATTTAAGAATGGGAGCAGGAATCGTCAGTACAAAATGGGGAGAGGGGTTAACTTTTAGCTGTACGACTTGTCATTCTATGAAAATGTTTGGAAAAACTGTTTTCGGACTCACAAATAAAGTCGTCAGGGCCAATGAATTTTTTGAACTGGCAAAAAAAGGGCTTCCCTTTATAAATTCACATTTATTTCAATATGTAACAGAGGCAACTGAACAAGAGAGATTATTATTTAAAAGATCTAAACAAAATATCAGATCTGTTGGGGTCAAAAAACCTCAGGTATTGGGGTTAGACACTTCATTGGCACAAGTTGGTCTTAGTCTCATGAGAAGATCAACAGATTCAGAAGCTTCAAAAAGTAAATTTTATGAAATGTTTCCAAGGCCAAATGCGCTTAATAAATTTGTTGTAGACTCAAAGCCTGCAGTTTGGTGGAATTTGAAATATAAAACCAGATGGCTTTCAGACGGCTCTATTGTACAAGGAAATCCAATTTTTACCAATATTTTGTGGAATGAGATTGGAAGAGGAACAAACCTCAATGAACTAGAGATTTGGATGAAAAACAATCGTAAGAAAATTGATGAACTTACGGTTGCTGCATTTTCAGCATCTCCTCCACACTGGACTGATTTTTTTCCTGCTGATTCTATTGATCTTCCTATGGCGATGAGTGGAGAGAAATTATATCTTAAACACTGTAAAGAGTGTCATGGTGAATATCAGAAAAATTGGTCTCTTCCAGATAGCACTGAATTTAACTCTAGCGAAATTTTAAAGACATACAAAGTCATTTATCCAGAACAAACACCAGTAAAAGACATGGGTACTGATCCAAATAGATATATAGGCATGAAATATTTTGCAAATGAACTTAATAATCTCAAAATAAGTAAGTGGATGAATACAAAAATTGAAATTCAAAAGGGTTATGTTCCACCTCCTCTCGATGGGATTTGGGCCAGATATCCTTATTTACATAACAATTCTATCCCTTCTTTATGTGCACTTCTGACAAGAGTTGAAGATCGTCCTCAATCCTTTTATCAAGGGCCGGCCAACAATCCAAATACTGATTTCGATTCAAAATGTGTTGGATATCCCCTTGGAAAAGCAATCCCAAAGTCATGGAAAAAGAAAAATGCTTTTTATGACACTTCTAAACCTGGCCTAAGAAATATTGGACATACAAAAGCATTCATTAATGAAGATGGAAGCGAAAAACTTTCATCTCAAGAAAAAATGGAAATCATTGAATTTCTCAAAACACTTTAAGAAGTAATTTGAGAAACAATTTCAAATAGATTTTTTGAAAGATTCTGTTCATTCTTTAGTCTTTCTAATTCAATTTTCATTTCATTTTGTAAATTAATTTCTAACTTTTTAAAAATTCTAAAAGCATTAAACATTCTAGCAGATACATCTGGATTGTACTTGTCTATTTCAAGTATTCTATCAATCATTATTTTATAACCATGTCCATTTTCTTGATGAAATAATTTGTCATTTTGATTTGCAAAAGTAGTGTAAAGAGATCTAAGAAAATTTGGAACCTTTTTATCGAAGGCAGGATTATTTGCCAGATCAATTAAAAATTTTAAAGATGGATCGTGAGTTTGAGTTGCCTTTAGTGCGAACCATTTTTGGATAACAAGTGGTTCATCTTTCCATTTTTTATAGAAAGAGTCTAAAGCTAATTCAGTTTTGTCACACTTAATTTTGGCCAGGCAAGAAAGAGAGGCCAATTCATCAGTCATATTGTTTGAATTGATAAACTGTTGATAAGCAAGGTCTATATACTCTGGGTTTTCTGTACTTGTTAAAAAACTCAAACAGATATTTTTAAGCTCCCTTTTCCCCATGGATTTAGATGATAAATCAAAAGTGTCTGTTTTAAACTCATTATATAATTTAAAAAGAAATTCTTGATGAGACTGCCCTAAAGTTTTGATTGAACCTTCTCTGGCCATTAACAATTTATGAATATCAATTGGAAGTGATCTATTAGACATTTCCTGTTTTAAAAGGGCCATACTTGGTAAATCAAGACAAGAGGCCTTTATACTATGGCCTAAAGAATCGTCATATAGTATTGATCCAAAGGACTCAATATAAAATGGATCTAGAGATAATTCTTTTTGCTCCTTTAATAAATCAACGTTTTGCATAATTGCATCAGTGGCCAATATTTGAGATGATTCAAACCGATTAAATTCATCTGTATCATTTTTCATTAAAAAGATATGGTCACTTACAGGACGATCATGCTTTACTATAATTGGACAACTGAACTGCCTATTAAAAGATAAAATTGGTCTGTGTTCGAGATTAAGAAAAGTAGCTTTTTCTTTGTTTTCTTTTAGATGCCATATTTTTTTTGTTTTATCTAAGTTTGGTAAACTTTCAAGAGTCTCAGGAAATATCTCATTTCCTTGAGAATCAAATAAGCAAAATAAAACTGGAAGATGACAAGGCCGCCATGATTCTCCATAGGTTTTCATTTCACAAGTTTGTTCTAACTCAAGAGTATATTTTTTCGAGGTTTCGTCATAAAGTTCATTAATTTTTACGATTGGTGTTCCGGCCTGATCATACCATCTTTTAAAGTGTGTTAAGTCAGTTCCATTTGCAATTTCCATTGCGTGGACAAAATCATCTGTCGTTACGGCCTGGCCATCATAGAGTTCAAAATATTTATCCATTCCTTTTCGAAATCCTTCTTTTCCTACAATTTTTTCAATCATCCTGATGATTTCAGCACCTTTTTCATAAATTGTAGTTGTATAAAAATTATCAATTTGGATATATGACTTAGGTTTAATTGGATGAGCAGTCGGCCCTGAATCCTCTACAAATTGCGTCGATCTTAATTTCAGAACGTCCTTAATTCTCTGTACACTGCGACTGTTCATATCAGAACTAAATTCTTGGTCTCGATATACAGTTAGTCCTTCTTTCAAAGTTAATTGGAACCAGTCTCGGCATGTAATACGGTTTCCAGTCCAATTATGAAAATATTCGTGACCAATGACACTTTCTATTCCTAGAAAATCATCATCTGTTGCTGTATCTTTTCTGGCAAGTACATAAGCAGAATTAAAAATATTAAGTCCCTTATTTTCCATCGCCCCCATATTAAAACTATTAACTGCCACTATCATATACATATCAAGATCATACTCAAGACCAAACTTTTCTTCATCCCACTTCATTGAATTTTTTAGAGATCTCATCGCGTGATCACATTTTCCTTCGTTACCTTTATCACAATAAATTTCAATATCTATTTTTTTCTTATTAATACTAGTTACATAAACATCTCTTACAACTGAAAGATCACCGGCAACAAGTGCAAATAAATAACTAGGTTTTTTAAAAGGATCTTCCCAAATTGTCCAATGCCTACCATCACCTAATTCTCCGCTATCAACTTTATTGCCATTAGACAGGAGAACAGGAAACTTATTCTTATGTGCTATCAGTTTTGTACGATACTTTGTCATAACATCAGGTCGATCTAAAAAATAGGTTATCCGCCTAAATCCTTCGGCCTCACATTGCGTACACAAAATATCAGAACTCATATAAAGTCCTAAAAGAGAAGTATTTTTGCTTGGGTAAATGATTGTTTTAATCGTTAATGTAAAGCACTCAGGAACTTCAAAAATTTCAAGAGTTGTACTTGTTAATTTAAATGAAGATTTATCAAGCTTATTACCATTGATTTCCACAGACACAAGATCTTGCTGTTCACCATTTAAGACTAGTTTTTTCTGATGACTAAATTTAGTATACACTGCCTTACTCGTAACATATGTTTTCTTAGCATCCAGTTCGAATTCTAATTCTAAAGATTCTATTTCAAAGTCACTTTTTGTATAATCTATTAATTTGATTGTGCTATTTTTTGGTGAACTCATAAATTTCCTTTTATTAATCAAAACGTGAGTCGAGTGGGCAAAATATTAGACAATTTAAACTAATGATGCAAAACATTTAGTTCAAACCTCATATATTTACAGGTACTTGCAAAAAATACTAAATTAATCAAATATAGACCCGATAAGGTATTAGGTTAGACAAAGCACCAGAGATGATGAACAATGTTTGATAATGCCAACTCTAAATTCTATTTTAATAAACTCGAAAAAAATGAGTATGAAAATCTCTTTAAATCAGTCGTAAAAAATCATTGTGAAATTGAAATCTGGCATAAAGATAGAGAGGATTCCGTTGAGCAATTTAAAGTTGCAGAACTTTCTAAAGTCAAAAATGGCCTAATTCTTAAAAAAAGTGGGCCATTACTTAAACAGTTGATTAAGTCTCCATTGACGAACAATTTGGTACTTTTGAAGATTAATTTTGAAAAATATTTATATTTTTCTGCAGGATATTTAACTTTCAATTCTGACAATGGTGATTATACGATTCAAATCGATCATGAAATTTTTAAAAGTCAGCAAAGACAAGATTATAGATGGATTAATAATAATTTTAATTACGTAAGACTTATTGCAAATAACTCAGAGATAAATGTATTTGATATTTCAGCTGGTGGTTTATCTATATTTGTAAATGAGAAGGAAATAAATTTTTTTGCTAAAGGTACAATTCTTGAGAATTGTGTGGTTTATTTTCAAGCTGATAAGTTTGTTATCCCGAATGCTGAAATTGTTGGTCATTGGGATCTCTTAGAAGAAGAAAAAGTTGTCTATTTAAGAGTTATGGGGCAGCGGTCCTATCAAAATAGTAGTCTAAATAAGGACCAAAGTAGTATTTCAACAAGTCAGACAAAAAAAGTTGGAATTAAATTTTTAAATCTTACAAAAGAAGTTGAAGAAGGACTTTACCGTACTATAAACCAGGCCGCACGCGTAGAGGCCATAAAGAAAAATCTTCTTAATAAAAAAGCTAGTTAGTTATTTCCACTTGATATTACATCCCATACTAGGAATAATTTTGTCAGGATAGCTCACCCCTTCCAACAAACACTCTAAAGCAAACTTCAAATCTTTTCCACTAACCTCCACCTCATTTCCAGGTCTAGAGTCATCGAACCGACCTGCGTAATAAAGCTCTTTTTTATGGTTATAGACAAAAAATTCGGGAGTGCATGACGCGTGAAAAGTACGCGCAACTTCTTGAGATTCGTCAAACACATAAGGAAAACCAAATTGGTTTTTTTTAGCAATTTCAAGCATCTTATGGGGATGATCCTCAGGGTAACTCTTTATATTGTTTGAATTAATAGCTAGAACTGCAAAATTTTGTTCTATTGCGCTATTTAATACCTTTACAAGCTCAATTAATATGTTTTTCACATATGGACAATGATTACAAATGAAACATACGATAAGCCCACTTTTGCCGACAATCATTTCACTAGTATAAGTTTGTCTTCCATCTGAAGAAGTTATTTTAAAATCTGGCAAAATCTGTGGAAGATTCTCTAAATCAGTATAGGTTAAGGCCATTACAATCCCTGTGTAAAAATTATTTTGCTGGAATATATAATGATGGCCAGAAATTTGAAAATATACTAGTGGTTTCTAAGTCTTTTTATCTTATGTTGACCAACTTATTTTAATGAGGTTTTTGACTTGTTAGCACATATTACTATACTTAATTTTCTATGTTTCATCCGCTACAAATAACGCACAATACCACACATTTAAAGTTTAAATTAATAAGAACTACAAAATGTAAGAAAAAAAAGCTTTAGAATTTTTTATATGGCCTTTAGAATAAAGATATAGAGTCATTTTTGACACACGATCGACGTTTGAAAGAGGATTTGGATAACGTCGATTTTTGCAGATATCCTTTTCACTGTCCGAGCATTTAGATATCATACCCCACATTTTTAATTATCCTATGGAGGAAAGATGAAATTTAGGCCAGGTGTTATCTATGGAGATGAACTCGTAAAACTCTATCAGTATGCAAAAGAAAACCAATTTGCTCTACCCGCTGTTAATGTTGTCGGTACGAATTCTATCAATGCTGTTCTTGAAACCGCAAAGAACCTTAACCGTCCCGTGATTATTCAGTTTTCAAATGGTGGAGGTCACTTCATGGCCGGAAAAGGATTAAATAATGAAAATCAAAATGCGGCCATTACTGGAACAATATCAGGAGCACAGCATATTCATTTATTAGCAGAAAAATATGGTGTAAGTGTTGTTATTCATACAGATCATGCCGCAAAGAATTTGTTACCTTGGATTGATGGTTTGTTAGAAGCTTCAGAAGATCATTTTGAGCGATATGGCAAACCTCTATTTAGTTCACATATGCTTGACTTGTCAGAAGAAACCCTACAAGAAAATTTAGAGATTTCATGTAGTTATTTTGAAAGAATGAATAAAATTAGTATTGGAATTGAAATTGAACTTGGCGTTACCGGTGGAGAAGAAGACGGTGTAGATAATACTGATATTGATAATTCAAAACTATATACACAACCAGAAGAAGTGTGTTTTGCTTATGAAAAATTAAGTTCTGTTGGCAAGAATTTCACAATCGCGGCCTCTTTTGGAAATGTTCATGGTGTCTATAAACCAGGAAACGTACAGTTAACTCCAAAAATACTGAAAAACTCTCAAGAGTTTATTGAGAAGAAATTAGGAAAAAGTGCGAAGGAAGTTAATTTTGTTTTTCATGGAGGATCAGGCTCATCCCGAGAAGAAATTAGAGAGGCCATTTCTTATGGGGTTATCAAAATGAATATTGATACCGATATGCAGTGGGCATTTTGGGATGGTGTAAATAATTATTCAAAAGAAAAATCTGGATATTTACAGTCTCAAATTGGAAACCCTGAAGGAGATGATAAACCTAACAAGAAATACTACGACCCAAGAGTTTGGCTAAGAGAAGGTGAAAAGTCATTTATAGCTAGACTCAAACAATCATTTGAAGATCTTAACAATATTTAATTGGCCAGACCTCTCTGTTAAGTTAGAGAGGTCTTTACATTCTTCTTTATATTTTCAATTGGTATCAAAGGCACGAGTTTATTTAAGTCAGGCCCATGTCCTTGTCCAGTTAGGACAACTCTTGTTCCCATAAATAAGGGCCTTCCCTTAATCTTTAATTCTTTTTTCAGATAATCCATCCATTCCTGCATTTGAACACTTGTTACTCTATCAGTGGTATTTTCTAATTGTGCATCTAAGTATTGTGAAATCTTTAATGTCGTTTCCCACGATAGAATTTCTTTGTACTCATCATTTTTTTCAATAACATTACTAAAAATTGATTTGAGATGCTCTTCAATATCGGAAAAAATTTGAATTTTATCACGAAACAAATCTGCGAGAGAATTTTTCCACTCTATCGACTGCTGATGATAGGGAGAAGTAGAACAAACAACCTGGTCAAAATTCATGATAAGTTGTTCTGTTGTGAGTTTTCTTAAATGCTGTTCATTAAAATAATTTAGTTTTTTAATGTCATATAAGGCCGGGGACTTACTAAAACGAGTCAAATCAAATATATTTGCAACCTCGTCAAGGGAGAAAATATCCTTCTCTTCAGGGTGAGACCAGCCTAACAAAAGTAAATAATTCATGAGTGCTTCAGGAAGATAATGTTGTTCTCTGTACTGGGCCACAGAAGTTGCCCCATGTCTTTTAGAAAGTTTCTGCCGATCTTCTCCAACCAATAGAGATACATGTGCAAATTCCGGAGGTTTTACTCCAAGAGATTCATAAATCATTAACTGCCTTACAGTATTATTAAGGTGTTCTTCAGCTCTTATCACATGTGAAATCTTCATAAGATGGTCATCAATAGCACAACAAAAATTAAACGTTGGCATTTCATTAGATCTTAAAATAACAAAATCTCCCACCATGTCTTCGTTATAAGTGACGTTCCCTCTGACAATATCGTTTAAAGTATATTTTTTTTGTGGATTCTTGAAACGGATGACGTATTCATCTCCAGCATCCATTTTCTTTTTTGCTTCAGCTTTTGGAAGATCTCTATATTTTCCGTGATAAATATGTGGGGCCTTCTTTTCAGTATTAGCTTGTTCAGTAAGTTTTTCTAATTCACTTGTGGTTAAAAAACAAGGATAGGCATGCCCGGATTCTATCAAATCAAAAGCATACTTTTTATAAATTTCTTTTCTTTCTGATTGGCGATAAGGCCCGTATTCTCCACCATTATCAGGGCCTTCATCCCATGTTATCCCACACCAATTTAAATCATCTATCATTTTGATTTCTGAATCTTTAGTACTTCTTTCTAGGTCAGTGTCCTCTATTCTAAGAATAAATTTTCCGTTTTTTGCCTTAGCAAAAAGATAGGAATATAAAGCTGTCCTTGCTCCACCAATATGGAGTAGTCCAGTCGGACTAGGGGCAAATCGTACACGTATAGTCATAAATTTTCCTTTTTCAGACTATCTACCATTTCCGCAAAATATTGAAAAGTATAAATACCAAGGTGCGTCTATATTCAATTGACGAATGATAGCTTCTTTGAAGGCAAGGAATTGAAAGATACTTATAATTTAGAACAAACTAGAAAAAACATATCGAATTCCGGCCTCATACCCAAGAACAGAATAAATATTATCACCTGCATAGTAACTCAAATTTAAAAAAGTGGTCCATCGATCGTTAAAATCGTAATAAATTCCAAGACCTGCGTAATACGCATAGTATGTGTCATTAATAAGTTGAGATAAAGTCAAACTGGACGAAGTCGTATAACTGGCCTTGACTCTTTGGGCAAGTGCCCCAAATTTAGAATCTAACCAACTAAGTAGTCTATATCTTCCACCAATTCCATATTGAGTTGTATTGAGTTCGATATTGAATAGGGCCCCTTGTTCTATATGTGTGTTTTCTAAATTTGATTGACGCCAAAACGCCTCAACTGACCAACTTGTCCACTGCCATCCCATTGCAATCCCTGGAGCATACGCCTCTGCTTTATTGTAGAAGCCTGTATCGGAAACTACTTGATTTTGAGTATAGTCAAGAGCAGTATAAAAATCTGCTCCAAATGCCGAGTAGATAGAAAGAAGAAAGGCCAGAATGTATTTCATAAAATCTCCTTAGGCGTTTTAATTATTACCTAGGGAGAAAGTTTTCTTAAGAGAGCAAAGTATTCCGGTTTTTTACTAATTCAGGATATTAGATTCAAGATTATATTTTTTTTCAGTTTTTTGGCCCAATTCTGGTAAATAATCTGTATAGGGATCAAGATGAGGAAAATAAATTTTTGAAATCTGTTTTTTGTCTATATCTAAAACTATTTTTATCGGGTTTTCATCATTAATAAACTCAAATATTTTATCACTATAATTTACAAAACTGTCACATTCTTTGTGATTAGAAAAATAAAACCTTCCAACTATGAGATTTGCAAAATTTTTATATTCGATGAACGATTCTGGTTTACTTTTTGGGCCGTCTTGAAACCTACAGGCCAAAACTTGTGTGATGCCATTTAGTGACATCAGATCATAAACCCTTCCTCCATTTACTGAAATGACATCACTCGAGGGGTCAGCTTTTTCGATTGTGAGATGGATAAATTTTTTTTGAGGTGGGTAGTAAATTTGAGTCGCCAAGGCCACAGGCATAATTAAATAAGGTATCAACAATCTTCTAAACATAACCCTCCAAATGTTTATAGACTGTATTTATGCCTTAGATTATTGACCTTATTGTCATGTAAATGTAGGCCCATAATCAAATTTTGTATTTTTTTAAGAGAAAAGTGGACCCTGATAGGCCCACTCCACGAGATATAATATTAAAGAGACTTTTCGAGTAGAGTAAGAAGAGATTTTTTTCTATCTGCAATATTATCAACATTAGTGCACGTTTGGTGGTTCAATATTAAAGTATCACCTTCTAGAGAAACCCACTGTGAAGCTGACCAGATTTCTCCTTCATTTTTAATTACAATTTTTTTGAGTAAACCAGCAATTGCTTCTTTACCCATATCATCTGCACAGATTTCTTGAAGGGCACCAGTAAGTGGTTCAAAATATACTTTTGGGATACTTGTAGCATAGAGGTGATCTTTTCCATCTTCAGCAAGTTGTTCCCAATGTACATTAATTTCAGGTTCATATCCCAAAATTGAGCAAATCTGATCCTTAATACCAGGAAATAAACTATCTTCAACTTCTTTTATAGCGCGTTTTTCTTTCAATCCCATTACGATCTCCTTTTGGATAAATTCTTTATTGTGATAATGGCGATTTTAAACTTTGCTTACTTTTTTACAAAGAAAAATATTATAAAAATAAACAGGACAATCAAAACCCTCGATTAAATCGGCTCTCTAGGAGTTTTCATTTTTTTTCACATATAAAAAATAATAAAAATAGTGTCTCAAAAAATTGGTATAAATTCGTATGAATAAAAGATTTCATTTGTTTATAGATATTTTTGATGAAAAGTTTAAAAATATCTGTTTTATTTTTGAGTTAAATACCTCTCTTCGAGCTTTGATATAGACAACTGTTGCATCAAAGAAGAGAAAATAAACAAAAATTTTCATCTACTTCTTTTAAGATTCTTTCTTTTTGTTCAGGTGAATACTTCATTAAATAACTCCATTTTTAATAATTTAAACACAAAATCCTTACGAGGAAATTGTCCGGAGTATATAGGGGATCAGAAAGTATTACCCTCTACTTCTTTTGACTTTTGCAAGGATATTGAACTTTTGCAAAAGCAACATTTAAAACCTCTTTGTGTTTTACATGATGTCCACTTCCATAGACGATGAGAACTCTTCGATTCCGATTGACTTCGTTGTTGACCACTTCCAAAATATTTCTTTCACGAATCTCATCAACAGCATATGACATTCGTTGACCAAAATTTCCTTTTTCTAGTGGCATAATACTTTCTGACGTAACATCTTCTAACTTAAAGTCTGTATTCATGTTAACTTTATACCAAATTTTAAACTCATCAATACTTAAAGGTGTTCTACCTTCTGACCTATCAAAACGAGTTTGATAATTCTTGAAATTTTCTTCAAACGATTTCCCACTTCTAATCCATTGAGTACAGTTTCTGAGCACAAAAAATGCCTCTACATCAAGTCGACTTATACCCTTATTGGTCAACTCTTTGAATACCTTGTTATCACCTGGCTCTCCACCAATGAATGGAATACCGTTGGATGACGCCAAGTGAGCTGTATACATTGACTCTCCACATCTTGAAAATTCATTATCTGAGCAAGTCTTGGCATACTTTTTAACTTCCTCTGGACTTTCACCTAAAAAAGAAGGTACTCCTTCTATTATCACGATATCGGGCCTAAAATTTTTAATCTGATTCTCAACCATAGAGAAAGTATTTGCATTATCTGTTTTATTACCGTGCTTAGCTGAGAGGTAAATTAGTTGTCTACCATTTTGTGAATACTCTGCTACAAAAGGAGAAAAACAGGGTTCCAACTTTTGTCTTTCATTGGTCCAGTTTACAATCTTACTATAATCAAACTTAATTTTTGTATGTGATGAGTATGACTCAAAAATCTCAATCTCATTTTCAGTCATAGGTAGACCTTGTAAACTATTACAAGGCTCCTGTGACATTACGGCTTTAAAGATTAGTAAAATAATGAGTAAATTTAATAATTTCACATATCATTATCGACAAATTATTCATCACTTTGACGAACTATTCCACATTTGTATCAAAACAGGAAAAGTGTTCCTAGATTCTCCAAGTAATGTAGAATCTTTTGCCAAAAGACCCCATGAGACACACCTTTAAGGCACTTTAAGACTACTTTTCACTCATAAATTTCTTGAAGATGAGCTGTTTGTTGAAGCTATAGATACCAAACTTAGAATAACCAAAAATCCATTAATAGGGGCTTATCGAGGCCCATAGAATGTGATAGTTTCTAATAGCGTTAATAATTATAAAAAAGTTAGAAAAGATATGCCTGAACTACCAGAAGTTGAAACAATTCGAAAGCAAATTAGTTCTTCCTTTCCCATGAAAGTTAACAATGTTGAATTTTCTAAGGTTAGTCAAAGAATAGTTAAAAGCAAAGAGTTTAATCCAAAAGAGTTTGTCATCTATAATACCCAAAGAATTGGAAAAGTTATCATTTTTAATATTGGAAATAAATTCACAATTATCTCAGGTCTTGGAATGTCTGGAAGCTGGAGAATCTCAAAAAATAAAGTGAGTGAAAAACATACTCATATCCAATTCACTGGTTTTGATAAAAACAATCAAGAGATTCACCTGGCCTATGTTGACCCAAGAAGATTTGGGAGCATTCACTTCTTAAAAAAAGAAAATCAAAAAAATTGGTTGAAAAGATTAGGGCCAGATATTGCTTCTGCTGATTTTAATTTAAAATACTTGCAGTCTATCCAAAAACATCATTCTCATAAAATATTAAAACCATTTCTGCTTGATCAAAAGTATTTTGCTGGAATCGGAAATTATATGGCCAGTGAAATCTGTGCGAGAGCGAATGTCTTACCAACAAGAAAATTTGGAGACTTAAAAATAAATGAGCTTAAAGCAATTCTCAAAAGCACTAAAGTACTTCTAGATAACTCTATCAAAACAGGAGGTACAACATTTTCAGGAGGCTATACAGACGCTTATGGTAACAAAGGAGAAGGAGTAAAAAATTTAGTAGTCTTTCACCAAACTCACTGTGGACTATGTGGCCAATTTGTTCAAAAAATAGTCCAATCACAAAGAAGCACATATTATTGTCAAAGTTGTCAGAAATAGACCAAACTCCACTATTACAGCACTTAGTATTATCAAGAAGTTACAGTTTTATAACCTGGTAGTTGAGTATTCTGATTAAAATGCCGAACAGTCTAATAAAAAGTGGAGTATTTATGGGTCTAGTGCAGATTAAAAGTCTAAGTAAGACTTTTATAGTCCAAAACGCCAAAGGTAAATTCACCAAAAATCGTGTTCTCGATAATATTGATCTCGAACTCAACTCCGGGCGTTTTTATGGATTACTTGGAAGAAATGGTGCGGGCAAATCAACATTAATGAAAATATTAATGAAACGTTGTCTTTATAATCAAGGTGAAGTGTTTATTGATGGTGTCAATCTTATGAACGATGATCCAAATTTTAACATCATCACAGGATACATAACTGAGACAACTAATCTCAATTCAAAAATCAGCTTACTTAGTCATATTGATATCTACAAAGAGTGTTATCACAACTGGGATCAATCACTTTTTGAACAATTCTGTGTTGCTTTAAATCTAAACTTAAATAAGACCTATGAAGAATTATCTCGAGGACAAAAAATGCAATTTCTCTTCGCTGTAACAATGTCCTCACGCCCAAAACTTGTCTTACTCGATGAGATTACTTCCGTACTAGATGCCTATGCCAGAAATTATATACTCGACTATCTAGATGTATTCGTCCAAGAAGGTGGAACAGTTTTAATGGCCACAAATATTGTGAGTGAAATTCAACTTTATGTTGATCATATTTTGATCATTGATAATTCAAAAATAAAATTATCTCTCTCAGTTGAAGAAATTGAAAAGCATTTTAGAAAAATTAGAATAAAAGATAAACAGACAATCACGAAATTTGAGAGTCATGAATTTCTAAAAAAAGTTGGTCTTAACAGCGATTCTTCTTTTAATTACCTTCTCAAAGAGGAAAATATCTCTCTTTTAGATAGTATAGAATATGAATCTGATCGTAGAGGTATATCAGCTGAAGATTTATTCATCTACTTCACTGGTAACACAAGAGGTGATGAATGAAGAGTTTATATAAAAAAATGTTCATAGATTTTCATAAAAAGCTGGCCTCAGTGATGGCGTTTCTCTTTGCAATAGATCTCTTTTTTAAAATAACGAAAGATGAAAACTTTTCTTTCTTTCTAACTCTTTTTTTGTTTGGTTGTATTTTTATTGTTATCTACAGCAATTCATACTTAAACAAGTCATTGGACTTTCTTCTCTCACTTCCTGTTACGAGAAAATCTATCTTTAAATTCTATATCAAATGGAATTCTATAAACTATCTCGTATACTCATTTTATTTTTTTGTATATTATTTCTTATATAAGTTATTTCCAAATTTTTTAAAAATACAGGGGCCAAGCACAAAATATATCCCGAAAAAAGAGGTTCTCGGAGATCCAATTTATACTATAAACTTTTTCTATTCTACTGAATATCTTTCTATCTTTTTTTTGATTTTGTTATTATTCTCACTAACCATCATTGGCAATCCATCTCACGCTAATCAAAAAATGATTTTTATAAATGACGACCGAAAGATTGATGAAATTGACAATAAAAAAGTACATAGAAAAATCGTCAATAAATTTTTATTCATATTTGCTGTAATTATGATTTTCTATAAAACAAATATAATCTCATACAATTTAGTTTTATTTACGGGTTTGCTTTTTTTCACGTATTATGCCGTTGTACATAATTATTACTCAAGTTTTTTTCTTCACTCAGAGATTAAGAAAAAAATATTCAAAAAAACAATCTTTTTGCCAATATCAATAACATCATTTCTTCTTCTTTCATTATTTCTGGCACAAAATTCAAATGATCCTAACGTGCAAGCGTACTCAAAACTTGATTATGATGGCCTTCCGGTAATTGGTTTAAACAAAGATGATTCTGTTCGGTTTCTTAGGGATAAAGAGGTTTACTTAAGTATGAAAAGAAAAATATTACATAGACTCAACAAGAATCAAGATGAATATAAAATATCATTGGATCATAAAGTTTCACTCGAAAAACTAGGATTATCATTCAGTGAAGTTTCCCAAATAATGCATCAATCTTACAGTCATCGTTGGATAAAAGAAGTTAGTCTTAGAAACATCAAACAAGACGAGTTTCTTACATTTCTAAATATTTTAACTAAAGATAATTCTTTTAAGGACGACACCAATTCAACAGAATTCAACAAATTAGTTAAATTTAATTTTTCTAATTATTATGAGCTTTTTAAGAGAAATGATCTTTTGGAATTAATGAAAGTGGCCTTGTCTCACAAAAGTGAGCTTGGGAATTTGTTTTATTTAAAAGCTGCCAAATTTATAGAGGATGAAAGTATTCACCAAACTATTGCTCTAAATTGGGATAGCTTTATTCATTTTCCGAACTCGTTTAGAACTTTGCAGTTAGCACAATATGGAAAGACTTTTAGTGATCAAAATGAATTTTTAAAGAATTTAGAAAATAATAAAATAGGCAGAACTCTATCTTCTCAAGAAATATTTTGTGAACAAATTATTAAAAATATTGAAAATTTTGAACTATCTTCGACAAATCCATTGGATTATCAAAAATTAAATCAATGTCTCTTTAAATTGGCGAAACCTGAAAATAGAGGGGCCCTTGTAAATACTAATCTGTACACATATGAAAATCGTTTGAATGAAAATAACCCTCTCATTAAAGAATTGGGTCAGTTAAAAAGGCAAGATAACGTCTATTAAAAAGTATAAGACAATTGCGAATAGATGAGGTCATTGGCCCTAAATGGTGTCCAATATGAATTTGCATTTGGAGAGCTCACAAGTGTAGTCATAAGTTTTCCTGTTAGACCCTTGCTGAATTCTCTTGATACACCTATTTGTGATAACAAATCACGCATTTTAAAATCATATTTAAAAGTTGACTCTATTTTAAATCTATATTTACTAAAATAGGCAACATTCGTTCCAATAGCTTGATGCCATTTTACAGTATCAAATAAGTATTCATCAGCGTTATTATGTTTAGTTATATGATCAAGATAGAAAAGTGCAAGTTTCAAGTTTTTATACTCTTTTGTCGCGCCCAAATAATAATAACTTTCTTTGACATAGTTTGGTCTTTTTTGAGTGGAAGTTTGAACAACTTCATCTCGAACACTTCTATCAATTTTAAGAAAATCAAACAATCTGACACCAGAAAAAAAAGAGTCATTAGGATCAATTAAAGTCGACCCTATTGTAAAACTCAAATCTCTAAGATTATGCACCCATTCAAAACCGTATATCATATGATGATTGACAACTGGTGTAACTTGCACTTCAGCAACATACTTATTTGGATCATACTTTCCATCAATATTAAGTCGAAGTTGGTTTTCTGGTTTGAAAAGTCCATAGGCCGAGACACTTCCCTTAGGGTAATCTTTTGCAACTCTTAGTCCGAAGCTCCTTTGCAGTAGAATCTCTGAATTAGAGGGTCTATTTACAACATATTCAATAGGTTCAATATTACCTGGAGTTATTTCTGCGTGTGTTGGGGGTAATTGTGCCCACTCCGAACTTGATTTGACTTTGCCGTCAACGACTCGCATACCAGGATTTAGCTGTGGAATATATACAGGAGAACTAAGAACTGAAAAATTTATTCCATAAAATTTTGTTGAAATATATATACCTGCTAGGCCCTCTCTTTCTTGTGAAGCAAAATCCATGGCCTGAATATGATCTATATGATCGATTCCCCAAAAACCTTCATGAGAGTTCCAGTTAAGGATTTTACGACCAAGATAGAGTGTTGTATTGGCAGAATCGTATTTTGCATATAGTTCGGGAACAGAAAATTGCGCTGTGTTTCCAAAATGAATCCTGGTTTTAGCATTAACTAAGTATGAGAGATTAACATTGTTAAACTCAAAAAATTTCTTAGTATCAAAAAACTCAAAATTGGCCCAAACAAGGTTATTGTCAGGAGAATTTCCTGCAGATGGTTGAGTATTTATATTGCTTAATTGGGTAATGCCAATATTTGTCTGTGAATATACATTAATTGCCATGGTAATCGTAACCACAAAAAGGCAAAATCTTAACATCTCTTCTCCTTAGATCAAGAGTCAAAAACAGAAAAAAATATTCAAAGGAGTTTTCCAAAATATTGTCTATTTGCCAATATTTTAAACTTTTCAAATGGAAGTACTATTTAGTGAAAATTCTCTAAAACAACCTATAAACAGATATTTGGGCCACCTAAACGAATCTTATTATACATGGCACTACTTGACGAACATGGGTCAGATAAGTTCAAATAGCTTTTAATTATCAAGTAGTTAAAAAATGTATAGAAAAAATATTTTAGTTCTTTTTATCTCTCTATTTGTTTCGATTCTTTGTTCTTGTGGTGTCATAAATGATTCAGCTCCAAAAAGAGATGTGTATTCTGGCGAAACAACATGTAGCATGAACACTGCAAAACTTCAGAAAATTCTCGAAGAAGATATTCAAGAAGCGATTGATTGTATTGAGCAAAATTTTGTAAGAGTATCTCAGCAAGTAAAAATCCAAAACGGCAAACATATTCAGAAAAATGAACTCTTCAAATTAACAACCAGATTACTTCCTGCTGATGGACACTTGATTGTTCAAAAAGCACTCTCCCTACTTTTTAAAATCAATAGTATTTTTTTAAAGGACGAGGCAGACAGATTATCAGTCGAAAATATTAAACCTTTCTTTGATATAATTAGGGTTGTAAACAAAGAAGGAGTTCATTTAAATCGAATCTTTAAAGAAATTAATAATGAAAATAATAAACGAAGTTTCTGGCGACTCAGAGCTGAATTTATACAATCTGTCACTAATATTTCTCAAAAGAGCCTCAACATTCAAAAAGACAGCAAAAAAGAAGTTAGTTTGAATATTGAAGAGTTTGCTCAAGAGTTAGATGAAAATCTAAGAAATACAGATCTAAAAGTTGAAAAAATTGTTTCTTTAAACTTTATCAAAAAACTTTTTTTAGGAGGGGATAGAAATATTCTAACTTCTACTGAACTCAAAGAGCTCTTTCAAAAAGCTCCTGACCTTTTAACTGTCCTTTTTGACACTTATTTTGTGAAGGATACTGATTTTTCACATGCAATAGAAAAAGATCGCTTTCTCTTAGAAAAAGTGAATCAAATAGAGGGTCTCATTCATCAAGGAAGTGAAGATGAAATATTATTTACAATCAAAGATCTTATTAATGCCAATGAAAAACTGCTTGAAAGTCTGAAGGAAAACTATGTAAAAAAATATGCTAAAACTATAGGTACTTTAAAAATTAATCTTTTAACCCAAAGTATAAAAGAAAGAGATACCGAAGATCCAAATAAATTTAGTTTAAAAAATATTAAAAAAATAATTTCCTTAGCAAAAGAATATTTTGAAATACAATATTTTTATAAATTAGCATTTAATCAATTTGAAGATCTTATGTCTGTGCCTTTGGCCCTTACAACTGATGTAACAAAAGACAAAGCAACTTACAGAGTTATTAACAAAAAAATGCCCAGCTCTCTTTCTGATCATATTTTTACACCAGAACAAAATAATAAACTATGGTTAAATTTTCTACACATTATTACAAATAATCGACTTTACCGTGACAAAAACGACCTCGTTCCCTTTTACTGGGACACTTATAAAAGGACTAAAAAAGGCCTCGTTGAAACGGCAGTTATTAGATGGGGCCTAGGTCAACTCTTTCCAAAATTTGGTTACCTATCTCCAAAATCAATGAGAGATAACATTATTCCAGGGCCTAAATATATTTTAGATGATGACCGTATTTGGACGGCCCTAAACTCATTTAAACAACTTCTACAAGAATTCAGACTTTGGACAATTTACCCTAAAACTTTTGCAAAAAACACCCGCCTTCTCTCAGATCTTTTCCAATTTCAATCTAATGGTGATCAAAAAATTGATCTAGATGAGGCAACAGATTACGCTCTTTTAGTTCTCGCAGCACTGCATATGGGAAAAAAGGTTTTTGATACCTTAGATGATCCAAGATACTGTTCTCTTAATGCCCCGGAACAAATTAAGGCAAAACAAGACTATGTTACAAAATTAAATTCTCAACTCGCTCAAATTGAAAAAGAAGATACTTATAAAATTAAATTAATCCAAGATGAAATCAGCAGACTTGATCAAGCAGATGAGAATACTCGCAGTATTTCATACTGGAACTACCTCCAGTCAAGACAACAATTTTGGAGAAAGAAAGTAGATAACGCTAATTCAGATGAAATCGAGGAAATCGCCAAAAAAATACTCCAATATATTGAAAAAGATATTAAAGACTTTGATTTTAAATATAAAAATAAAGAAATTAAATACTATGATCTTTTAATAATTAAGAAAAAAAGAGCAGAAGAAAGGTTTGTTGAAAAGAAAAGTGACTTGCTCAGAAAAATTAATACTTCAGGAAATGAAAAAGTGTATGACATTGTTTGTTATAGAAAACATTTTTCAAATGTTTTTCTAGATGAATTACGATTTAACTATTATCTTCCAAAGTTAAACGATTATATAAAAAATACTCCTCAAGGAAAAATTGATTTTTTCTTAAAAAGTGTAGAGGGATTCTCTAAAGATGGGGCCGGAGAAAATGAACCCATGATTCCAAGAAACAATATACTTTTTATTGGAAGTCTACTCAATATAGAATCTACTCTCATACGTTTTGACGACAATGCTGATAATGTTGCTGACCCAGAAGAACTTCTTTCGGCATTTGAAGTTTACCGGAGTATTATCTTAGAAAAAACTCAATCTAGCTTACATTTACTTGTTGATTTTTGGGCACCAAACGAATTGTCAAAAGAAGAAAAGGTTATTTTTTGCAATAAACAAGTAGAAAAACAAATTAAAAACAATAAAGATGCACTATGGGCCATGTATTATATGGTTAAATATAGAAGATTACCTGCTAAAGATTCTATGATTGATCCTCTCATATTTGTTTACTTCATAAAAATGAAACCAGAACAAGAACTTGTCCCCGGAGATCGTTTGAGCATTGGGGCCCTACTCGATTACTTAGTTAAGGCCGGCGGAATTCCCCCTGCACCAAAATTTCTTGATGAAATCCTAGCAGGCCCAGATAATTCTATTCCAGAACCTCCTCCAAGAAAACCTAAGGACAAGACTCACTGTTCAATTGTCTTAGATAAAGATTTATCGCATATACAATAGGAAATTTATGGGACATAAAATTGAAATTAATATAGGTCAAAACGTTGCCATCCTCATTGATGGAAATAATATTGAAAGGTCTATTCATGGTATCACGAAAGACAATAATTCTATGTTGAATTTCGATGCACTCATCCCTACGCTTGTAACCAACAGATCGCTCAATCGATTGATTTATTTTAAAGAGGGCAAAAATATATCCTCAAAACTGGCCGCAAGGTTACATGTTAATTATCATGGCAGTGTTGTTCCTTGCCACAAAAGTGCTGACATACCATTAACGATTAAGGCCATGCAGTTGGCATCAAAAGTTGATACTATCATCATTATGTCAGGTGATTCTGATTATATTGATCTTGTATCCCACCTCAAATTTGAAGGTGTAAGGGTTGAAATCGCATCGATTGAAAGCACAACCGCAAAAGCACTAATTGAAGAGGCCGATTATTTCCACCCCATAACTCAAGAACATTGGTTCAAATTAAACTCTCCCAAAAAAATGAGTAGACCAACAAAAAAGAATATTAAAAAAGTTTAGAAGATCTGGCCAATTGTAGGCCCAACATCATCGCGCTGTGGTTGAATTGCGAATATTGTTCAATTTTATCTCTGTCTACTAATTCAATTTCTATTTCCTCTAATGGGTCCAGACTTTGATTATGTTCGTTCTTGGTTTCTACTGCTAAAAAATAATAGTAATAATTATTCATGAAGGCCGGATTGACTTGATATTTTCCAAGAAAATGCCAGTTTTCGCTTATATAACCTGTTTCTTCTCTTAGTTCTCTAATGGCCGCTTCAAGTGGACTTTCACCAGAATCAATTAATCCTGCAGGGAATTCAAGTGTAAAATCATCTATTCCATGTCTATACTGTCTTACACAAATAAATTTTTTTAAATTATTTATTGGAATAATAATAACGCAGTCTCTTAGTTTTAATACATCAAAAAATGACTTCTTACTCTCATCAATCGCCGAATGCCTTTCGAATTGATGATGATTGAAAACCATACTTTTTGCGATGGCCTTTTGTGAGAGTGTAATCCATTTTTTTAACATAAAAACGATCTATTCTTTTAGAATAGGTAATAATAGCACAAATCTAGTATTCTTGCAGTTTGGATCTATATAAAGATCTCCTTTATGTCTATCGGCAATCTTTCTTGATATACTCAAACCTAATCCAGTCCCCTTTTCCTTGCCTTTTGTAGTGAAAAAAGAATCCATTAGCTTTTCTCGAATTTCGTCAGATATACCATGACCTGAATCAGTAACTAAAATTCGATACATTTCCTCTTCTTTCGAACATTCAATTTTAATCCATTTATCTTGAAGCTCTTCTATAGCATCTATGGCGTTTTTAATAAGGTTCACAAAAATTTGTGAAATTTGTACTGAATTTCCCTTAACAGTGTAACTCTCATCAATTCCTAAAACTTCAAGTGATACGTTGTGTTTTTTTAATTTGTACTCACACAAAAATACTGATTGATTTATGACTTCTAAGATTGAAAAAATTTCCCCCTCATCTAACTCTGAGTTTCTAGCAAGGTTTTTAAGGCCAACAATAATTTTCTCCACTCTGTCAGTCATTAGGTAAGCTTTATCAAGATCTTTAGAAATTTCACTATCAGAATCTAACTGTTTTAAATTTTTTTTCAACAATGTACGGATAAACATCAAAGGATTGTTAATTTCATGAATGATAGAGGCCGTCATTTCCCCAATAGCTGCAAGTTTCTCACTTTGTATTGTTTGGTTTCTTAGTTCTTTAATTTCTCCAGTGAGATTTTTATTAAGAATTTGGATTTCATCCATTTGGTTTTGAATATTCAAAAACTCTTCGTGCATATCCTCAAGAAAGGAATCAAATTTATGTGTCACATCCATTAAGTGAGAATTGATACTGATGATATTGCTGTCACTCAACAACTCAACTCTATTTGAAATATCACGAGTTACGATTAGATCTGAAATTCCCCGATCTAATTCAGCAAGTGGTTTATTCCATGTTTCAAAACGGTAACTTAGAAAAACATAAATAATTCCCAGACTAATAATGAAGAAAAATATCAGACCTGTGTAATGTTGTTTTTCTATAAAATATAGACATGAAATGAGTAAAAGGAGCAAAAGTCCTACAAACTTTGCTATTGTAAAAATCAATCTTTTATTATCGCTAGTATTTTCCATAGATCATTATCCCACTAATATAAATTAGTTCAACAAAAAAATATCCTTCTAAAAGAAATCTTAAGTTATATAAATAGGACCTGGTTTTTTTTGCCCATTTTTTACAAACCTCCAAAAGCCTTTATTGATCGATCATTTTGCCGATAAGCCAGACTCATCAGTAAGGAGGGGCCATGATTAAATATTTTTTTTTCACAAACATCATCATACTCAACTTCGCTTTTGCCTACAACTCTACTCCGAAATATTGGAACTGTAAGAATAAAAATTTTGGAAGTTGGAACTTTGGAAATTTTGCAGAATCCTGTGATGTCGATACTTTACTAGATGAACAAATTACATTCAATATTTATTCTCCATTGATTTATTTCGAAAATGAATATTCTCAAACAGAAAGAACAAGGTTTATGGAGCTAATGTACTCTACTCTTAAGGATATCTCACATTATTATTTTCTTAAACGTTCACCTATGGCCACTTTGCAGGAACTTGAGGCATGGGAAAAGGCCGTCTACTCAATGTCCAACCAAGAAAGCTTTTGGAGCCACTATAGAAAAAATGGGGATAAACTACAAGTGATGCGAGGTGACTATGGCCATGGACATGGTATAATGCAAGTCGATGACCGATGGCACTTTGATTATGTGAAAGATGGAAGGGCCTGGGGTCTGGTTCCACATTTCTTATTCTCCCTGGATATGTACTACAGTGCATGGCAAAAGTCGAAAACACAATGGTGTGTTGACTCTGAAACAAACTACGAATCGATCACTAGGTCAGCATACTCTGCTTATAACGGGGGGATGAGTTCAATTTGTCGTTGGACAAACCCAAAACACAAATGGGCCAGAAATGATATTAATTTTTGGCAAAAATTTCAAAATACACCATGGGAAAAATTTATTTTAGATTTTAATCGAATAGTTCCAATTGATATCGACTGTTTGGCTAATAATAAAACAAACTGTAGGCCAAAAACTCCTGGCGGTGATTTACCGCAAGAAAATAGTGTCTACTCTCAAAAAAATGGTAACTTCTGCGTATTTGAAGGCGAGAACTTTGAATGCATCAATGATGAAAAGTTTATTGGTTGTTTTTATGATGTTTTTACAATTCAAAAAGAAAAATATGATTTTAAAAATATGAGTGAAGATTTTCAAAAGAATTATGAATTCCAAAATATCGATGGACATAAATATTGTGAAAGATTTGCCAGAAGTATTTATTCAGCTGGAACGTTCATTAAACTTCAAAAAAATATTAATCTCAGACAAACTCCTGCAGGTCAAATTATTACTGTTTTAGAAAAATCTTCAACATTTCAAATTTTGGATTTTTTTACAATGCTAAGTGATTCACAAAAGAGATACTACAGGGTTCGATCTGGAAAATATGAAGGTTTTATCTACGCCGGAAATGCAAATGATTTCAGTCAGTGGACTATACCATCCAATAAAAAAACAGAGACATTTATTCTACAAAATAAAGATTATGCAGTTGTAAAAAACCCTTCCGGAATTAATGTAAGAGATAAAGTTGGAGGAAATGTCATTTCTTACGTACCTTTTGGAGAACAAATTGAAATTATTAATTTTTTCGTATTGAATAAAAATAACTCTGTTTATTATCAACTCGGAGATGAATATCAGAATGGACTTATATACGGAGGTCAAGTTACACCTGAGTTTACTCTAACAAATTGGGTATCACCGATTACACAAGATGATAATCAACAAAAAAATATTTCAGAACTTAAAGACCAATACTTTTATGCTTTTCTTTTAGATTGCTCTAGTCAATCTTGTAAAAAAACATATCGGTATATACTAGGCCCAGCTTCTCAAAAAGATTTTCATCAGTTCTATATAAACGAAATTCAAGGTACAAATGCCAAAATTGAAACAGTTAAAGGAAATCTTTCAGGATATTTACCTCTATCAATGATTAAAGGATATTGATGAAAATATTATTACTTCTATCAACAATAGGTGCATTAACTTTATTTATTTTTACTAGAACCAGTATGGAGTTTAATTTATCTACTCATAAAAGAGATAATAAAACATACCGTGGACCCAGTTCGCTGAAAAATGTCACAAAATTAAGTACTCAAAAATCCGTTATCGAAAAAAGTATTTCACTAAAACCTTTCGAAAGAATTCATGAACTATTGAAATGCTGGGATAATGAATGTTCTCAGTACTCATCAGATGACCCGAAAGAATATTACTTTTTACTTGGAGATAAACTTGCTCTTGAGGTATCAAATTTGAATATAGACCAAATTCAAAATGAGAGTGATATTTCAGAACTGCTTAATATTTTTAAAATAGAGAATGCATTTGTACGCGAAAAAGTTCTTGATCTTATCCAACAACTCCCTCCTGATGAAAAAATCAAAGAATTATTAACTCAATCTTTAACTGATAATTTCGAAGCTAAAATAGTTTATCAAACATTAATAGAACTTTTAATTAAATATCCTGATGATCCAAAAGTACTTCAAAAAGTAGAGCAACTTATTTTGAGTGGACCTCATTTTTCAAGAGTTTATTTTTTGGAAAGACTTTCTCCTCTTATCGATGAAAGAACATTTGCTTTTTTTAAAAATTTACTTCCCAAATTGAATTTTAACTCTCAAGAATATAAATTGCTAAAATTCGCAGTAAATGAATACTCCCTACATGTTCAGGGTGCTTAAACAAGTTGCCATTTCAAAAAAACTAAATTTATAATGAAACAAACTGTATTCAAGGAAAATCTATGCGTCTAGTTCATCTTCTTCTCCTATTTATGAGTTTATCTATTTTTTCTGAAGAATTATCTCCAGAAATTCGCAAGCTCCCTCCAACAAGCATGTCCGGCGATATTGGACATAAAATAAATGGAGATGAGTGGAAATCAACTGAATTTCAAAAGAAAGTCACTATTGTCTTTTATGTTGATCCAGATAAAAAAGATGTCAATGAACATGTTGGAGAGGCATTAAGTAAGGAACAATTCGATTTAAAAAATTATCAGTCTTATGCCATCATCAATATGGATGCAACAATGACTCCAAATTTTATTTTGAATTCGATTCTTAGTAAAAAACAAAAAAAATATCCCAACACTATCTATGTAAAAGATTTTACAAAGCATCTTGTTAAAACTTGGAACCTTCAGGATGATCAAAGCCATATTTTATTATTTGACAAATCTGGGCGCTTAATTTTCGAACAATATGATAAGCTCAATGACAAAAGTGTTAATGAGCTTATCAATTTGATTAAAGAAAATATGAAGAAATAGTAGTCTTCATTCAGCTACTTCGAAATAAACTTTTTAAGTTCAAATATCCGAGGATCTTCATCAATTACAAACAATGAATAAGGTCTGGCCAGTTCAACTCTTGCGCACTCAATATGTGAGTGCCCATCTTTGAATAAAACCATATCCTTACAAGGGTATACTCTTTCGTCAGCTTCCATCTTTTGATTACAAATTACACACCTATCCATAAATTCTCCTCCGTTCAGAGTTACTTTTAATTTACCGCATTAAAACAAAAAGTAAATAAAATTTAACCTTAATTAAACTTGACAAAATATTTATGATCATGTTTTTCAAAAATGGAGCGCAAAGCCCAGTCGGAATACCTGTCCAGAGATATCTCCATTACTGCTCGTGTTGTTCGGAACTTGACCTGACGCGTTTTTTAATTGAGTAAGACTACTTTGATGATATAGCAAACTATAACCAACTCTAAACTGCGCCGCGGCGTCATAGTTATAAGAAAGCCAACTTGTGAGTGCAAAACCATTTGAAGTGACATGTTTAGTTTGGTCAGGGGTGGTAAGAGCACTCATATGAATAAAATCATCATATTTACCAATGAGAAATAATCTATTTGTAAGAGTATATCTTACTCCCAATGTAAAAGTAGGCCCCACTGTCACATGTGAGCGAATATAAACTGTATCATCACTATTATCACTAGTATTGTTATTATCAACCTCTAAATAGAGTGCTTTTCTTATAAACCCGCCTAACATAGCAAAATACAACCAATCATTTTTCTTCCAGTCTCTATAGAGATGGGCCTGCATATGAAAATTTCTGGAAACTAAATCATCAATTAGATAAGTTGTAAGTTCACTATAAGTCCCAATTGAATAACTACTTAACCCTAATCTATAATTTAATCCAAAAGTAAATCGTTGTGCCGAGAGGTTTCTTGAAATCTTTGATTCATAGTAGTTTTCAGTACCTTGGTATGTAAATCTTGGAAGCTCTAAACTCACAAAAGCGCTCAAAGGTCCTCTTCTACTTAATTTTGTCATATAATCTTCTTCAAGCTTGGCCATACGAGATTCTTCTAAAGGTCTATACTTTTCAATAAGTTTAACCCCTCCTCCATCCCATTCAAATTCGACAAAACTAGTTTCTGAATCTAACCGCCCTTTTGCGTGAGTTTGAACTGCCACTCTATAGATTGCTTTTTTTAAAGATTTTGCCGGAAAGTAGATATTTGTCCCTTCTACTGGACTATTTTGATTTATAAGGGGCCATCGAAGTTTATCTTGCCTATAAACTTTGACCGAATAAAATTGTGCATCTGGAATTTTTTTCCAAAAAACTCTTAGTTTAGTATTTTCATAACGAACGATTACATCAGGTGCCTGTAATGGAAGACCTTCTAGATAAAATTTATAATATTCAATCACTGGAGGAATTTTGTCGTCTTTAGACGCTAGAGGAGTTAACCTCCATTTATAATTTTTTTGTGTAGGTAGGTTTATTTTTACTTTGGAACCTTTTACAAAATCTTGATGTATTGAAAGATCTTTATCATCAAAAACTTCAATATAATAAAAAGCAGCCCCATCTACTGGATTCCACTGAAAAGTAACAAGTTCTGAATCTTCAAAACTTGATTTCACTCTTTCTTCTGATACGGGACGTATAACCATTGGACTTGGAAAATTCACATCAAATGGTACGTAATCACTCCATGGGCCAGGAACACCTCTATAGTCGAGTGATCGGATCTTAAATTGATACGAACCAACTGGAAACCTATCACTCCATCTAGAGTTCACAGATTTGTAAACATCTACTAAATTTTTCGTACCTTTAAATATTTTTACAACTTCTACCTCATAGGAGAATGCCTCATTAACGGGTTCCCATTCCAATTCAATCTGATAAAATTCTGAACAAAGTGAAGAATTTATCGCTAATAGGATTAAAAGAATTATATTTTTTAAGTGTAAATTGGCCATCATAAACATTATATCAAGATTTATTTTTTCCATACCTGAGAAATTTGTTCCCTTCCTAATGGAATTTAACATGAACTTTAATTTATTTGCTAGAATTATGGCATGGATTTTATTTTTAAAAACAAGAAGTTAAAAAGAGTTCTATTCGCATTTGTCATTTCAAGTATTGGAGTTGGTTTGTCTTTTCTCTTTAGGCCACAACGTCCTCAAAGTGAATATGCTCAAAAAAAAGAACTCACCGCTATTATTTTGGCAGCAAATAATGAAGTCAAAAAGAAATTTCAGCAAGAAATTATCTGGGAAGATGCGCCTACAGGGGCTCCTTTATACAAGGGAGAAATAATCAAAACAGGAGAAAGTTCAACAACTTTAATCAGATTTTTAAAATCAGGAACTAAGATCGAATTAGAACCTAACACAGTCGTTGTTCTTGATGATTTAAATAATGAGGCCACAATTGATGTGATTGGAGGCTCATTACTTATTAAAGGACAATCTAAAAATGCACGCATGAAAATCAAATCTGGAAAAAAAATACTAGATATTGAAGATGCCGAGATGTCTGTATCTGTGGAAAAAAGTGGAAAAATGGGAGTTGAAATATATAAGGGGGCAGCAACGGCGATCATTAATGGACGTTCAATAGAACTTACGCGGCAAACATCAGGAGAAATTGACGATAAAAAGTTCACTGAAGACGAACTTTTTTTTCGAGATGTTAGACCTACATATGATGAAACTGTTTATATCAGCTCTTCAAAAGAACAAGACCTTATCAATATAACTTGGGCCAAACTTGTTCCTGGATATAAAATTGTACTAGAACGAGGTATACAACGAAATCAATTAGAAATCGTTCGTGATTTTATTGTAGATGGGACGACAGGTCTTCTTACAATCCCTTTTTCAATTGGAACATTTTATTGGAGATTAAAAGCAATACCTGAAAGTGATAAAAATAAAGTTTACTATTCAAAAACTTCAAAGATTATGGTTCGTTTAAAATCACGCCCCATTCTTGTTTCACCCTACAATGATGAACAAGTTTACTTAAAAGATAGGACACAAGCCATTAATTTTTTGTGGAACACTCCTGTAAAATTGGAACAACAGATTCTGGAAATAGCAAAAGATGAGTTATTCAAAAATAAAATTCATCAAAAGTTTTTAGAAAATACCAATAATTATCAAGTAAATATTATTGAGAAAGAGGGTAATTACTTTTGGAGAGTAAAAGGAGTATTAGAAAAATCTTCTTCTACAATAAGTTCAAATGTTGGACACTTTTCAGTTTTTTATGGAGAAATTGAAGTTCCTCCAACTTTAATTGCTCCAGAGCATGATCAGGTCTATCAATTAGGAGATAACTCTGCATATAATGTTGATTTAAAATGGAAACAACTTACTAACGTGAAAAATTATAAAGTTACTTTTAGAGGTCTTGGAGAAAAAAGTGATCTCCAGGTTACTAAGGAAGTAAAGAAAAATAACTTTTATATAAAAGGTTTGGTTCCTGGTGAGTATGAGTGGTTTGTTGTAGGTGTACTCAATTCAGGTAAACAAACTCCAAATTCACAAAACCGAAGATTTTCAATTGTATCTGCTAAAAACATACCTTGGACGGATTTCAAAAAAATCTATGAGTATTCAGATGAAAAACCAACTGTATCTCTCCAATGGGCAAAAATCAAAGATGTGAAATGGGAAATTGTCATGTCTCAAGATCCTTCACTTAAACTCTCAAATATCATTCGCCCTTATGAAAATAAGTGGAGCTTTATTCCTGCAAGTGATGGAGAATATTTTGTGAAGATTCTGGCCTATACTATGGATGAAATTCTTGTGGGAAAAAGCAAGACGGAAAAATTTAAAGTTTTTAAAAGACCACTTTTACCAGCTCCAGAATTCTTGGCAGAAATTCCCTCTCCAATCATTTCAGATAAAAGAGGAATTGTGAAAGTTGGAGTATATCCAGTGGAGAAGTCACAGGCCTATCTTTTAGAATTTTCTAATGATAAAGGGCGCATGGTAAGACAACAAGTCTCAGAAAAACCAATCATTAAAGTTGAGTCCTTAATGCCAGGTACATATTTTGTTACTGTTCAAGCTATAGATAAAATAGGAAGAAGTGGACTAAAAAGTCAAAAAAGACAACTCATCGTCCCTGAAGGAAGTTCGATTCGTCCTCCAGTTATCAAAAAGATTAAAATTAAATAATATCCTATTTTGAAAGTTCTTCAATTGCGCGAATTATTTTTTTAAAATTTGCTCCCATATACTCTTCTCCATTTAATTTCAAAAACTCATCTAATGACCATTCTTTGTTATTAATGATATATGTCGCCAAATCATGTGAAATGATAAAGAGAGCTGAAAAAGGATTTATTCTGGAGTGATGAATTCCTTTCGGAAAACCAGAACCATCTGGACGTTCATGATGTTGCCTAATCAAAGTTAAAACATCTTGAGATAAATCCTGAAATTTTTCAAGTAGACTGGCCACAACAAAAGGATGCTCTCGAACGGCCTGAATTTCTTCGTTTGAATTTGCTTTTTTCATTAACTCTAGCTGGTCACTCGATTGAATTCTAGCAAGGTCTGGTCTACTATCTATTGCATAATCATGTAAATAGGCCGCAATGACAAACTTTTCTAGTGCTGATTTTGTATTCCAATCTAATTTTTTTGAAATCGCAGTTGAAATATTAATAATTAATCCCACATGCGAAGGAATATATTTATCAGCGTTTCTTTCAATTTTTATAGTTTTCAGCATTTTCTTTAATTCTGGATTCTTCGAGATCCTTTTTAATATATCATCAACCATGACGTTCAACTCAGGTTGAGTAAATGGTAGACTCGTGTTAACAAGAGGCACTTCATCATTAGATTCATAGTTTTCAATAACTTCTTCAACTGGAGTTATTGCCAATGAGATTATAGACTTAAATGTCTTTTCGTCATAAGGCTTCTTTAAAATACCTGCAAATCTTTTTGTGTATTTTTTAATAAAATTTTCATTTACATGCCCACTTGATATTACAATTGGAGCTAAATAATTAGGATTATCCTGATTTTCAATAAGAAATTTTAAAATCTGAGCACCATTTTCATTACTTCCTAAACTAATATCTAATACAATACAATCGTAGGAATTTTCTTTAATTTTTTCGATACCATCAGA
The DNA here is from genome assembly GCA_020635115.1 of Halobacteriovoraceae bacterium. Taxonomy (NCBI): domain Bacteria; kingdom Pseudomonadati; phylum Bdellovibrionota; class Bacteriovoracia; order Bacteriovoracales; family Halobacteriovoraceae; species Halobacteriovoraceae bacterium. The sequence goes on from JACKAK010000003.1 coordinate 448,400, forward strand.
TACATTTACTGCACTATCAATAATTTCGAAAAAATCTTGAGCATAAATACTTAATACTTCTATTATATCCTTTTCATCTTCTACTATTAAAACTCGCGATTGCATATTTTGATTCCTTTATGCACCCAATTTGACTTTATCAGTTTGTGAGGACTGATAAGAAGAGTACTTCGTTTCAACTTTTTGCGGATTTCTATTTTGATCATAATAACCAAGAACCTTATATGTTTTAAGGGCTTCCTTTTTTCCTTTTACTGAGGTATCACCAACTTTTTCAAAAATAAAATTCTTTTCAGTCTTTTGAAATATTCTCTCACTCACTAAAAAATCTGTTCCGTGTGCTTTCGTACTCGATTCAATTCTAGAAGCAGTATTAACGACGTCTCCTATAACAGTATACTCCATTCTTTCATTTGATCCTATCGTTCCAGAAACAACTTCTCCATAGTGAAGTCCCATACCCATAATGATTGGATTCCTTTTTGTAGATATTCTTAAATGATTAAATTTTGCTAATTCAATTCTCATTTTCAAACAAGCACTTACTGCATTTTGACAATCAGCTTCGTGCGACTTTGGCACTCCCCAAACTGCCATTATTGCATCTCCAACGAATTTATCTACAACTCCTCCATATTCGTTAATAATTCCAACCATAATCTCAAAATAAGCATTCAGCATATTCACGACTTCTTCTGGAGAATTATTTTCACTGTAATCCGTAAAACCTCGAATATCTGAAAAAAATATCACTACTTCTTTTTTCTCACCTTCCCTATTTAATGGGTTACTCAGAATTTCTTCCGCTACACTAGATCCATGAAACTTACTGAACATGTTTTTTATTTTATCTCTTTCTTTTAATCCCTCAAGCATTAAATCAAATGACTTAGCAAGCTCACCAATTTCATCATTGGCAGAAACAACATTTTCAACTTCAATATCAAAATTTCCTGCAGCAATTTTTTTTGTAATCTCTACAAGCTTTTCTATAGGCCTAGTCAAACCCGTTGAAAAAATAAAAATGACAAAAAAACTCACAGATAAAATTATTCCTAAAGTAAAAAAAGTATAGGATTTCACAAACTGCGCAGGGGCCTTGATTAGATTTTTAGGAGTCAATGTAAAAAGAACGAGATCACTTAGTCCCTTAGCATGAGTAGAAATGTATTCTTTTGAATCACTCATTGTGACATATTTTTGCTTGATCTTAATTTTTGCTTCACTGGCCTCTTGATATAGTTTTGTATAGGGAAATTTTGCATTTTTTACAACATTTTCCTCGTTTTTATCTCCAATAACCCTTCCATTCCCATCAACCAGAAACATTTGTATTGGACCTTCAATTTTAAATGCTTTCTTCAACTGACCCATATAGATTATTGCCGTCACAATATGCCTATAATTGCCCGTTTTTTTTTCTTTCAAAATTGGAAAATCTATTCTTAACAATGGAGCTTTTTTCACTTCATTTGAAGCATTAATAATTGAAACTTTTCCAGTTAAAGTATCTACATCCTTAACATTATTTCTAAAAAGTACATCATTTATATCCTCAAGCTCAAGACCATTATCTTTTGCAAGACGATGATTAAATTTATCTTTCAATGACTCAAAGCTCCCAAATTTATGTTCTTTTACAACTAAATAAAGAAGATCTTTTTCAAAATCAAATGAATCAGTTGCAGGTAACTCTTCATTCACACTTTGATCTTCTCTAATTGATTCAATGGCAAAAAGTCTCATTTTATCAATGTGATTGTTTATAATTCCTTCCACCTGATCAAGCTTTGAAGTTGTTAAACTTAGGCTATTAAACTCTTCCCTCTGCGAAGACATTTCTTCATAAAAAGTTGAACTTTGCCAAGCTGTGACACCTCCAATTACTCCCAAAAGAATAAAAGAAAGTATTGTAATTTTTGCAAAAATTGGCAGGCGTAAACCTCTCATAGGACTCCAAAATAACGCAACAATTCAAAACTTATTCGGTTTTACTCAAAATGTTTAAAATTAAACAGCATCTAAAGATTAAAACTGATCATTTTTTCCGATAAATCTACAAGTATGCAAAGATTAGGTTTGCGAGTTAAAAAAGCAAATAGTAAACTGCCAGCAAAAATTTCCTGTCCCAAATCGGAGTCAAATATGAAGGTATTACCTATCAAAAACCGTCTTGCAAAAACACCATTAAACAAACCTTTTTGTTCAACTACTGTCCAAAACAACAAAGGCCAGGACATCGAACTTGCCGATCCTAATTTTACAAGAGGCCTCGTTCTACTCATGAACCAATATGCAGTAAAAGGTGGGGCCGCTGCTCATTGGGGTGGGCCAGCTGCACTTGCTGAAATAATGAGTGCGACCCATTCTCTTATGTTTTCAATATCAAAACAAAACAACAACGAATGGTACCAAAGCTTCAATTTTGTAAACGATGCAGGACATACAGAAAATGGCATTTACGCACTTAGGGCCAATTGGGGATTTGACGATTTAACACTGGAATCTCTTAAAAAATTTCGTTCAATAGAAAGTAAACTCACAGGACATGGGGAGGCCCATCTTAACCCTGAAGGAGTTTATATTAGCAATGGGCCTTTAGGTTCCGGCCTTCCACAGGCCCAAGGTTTGGCGATAGCTGATAAAATATTAGGAAATAAACGTAAAACAATTTGCGTTATTAGTGATGGCGCAGCAATGGAAGGTGAGGCCAAAGAATCTTTTTCGGCCATTCCTGGCCTCTATCAAAAGAAAAAGATCAATCCCTTCTTAATGATCATTTCAGATAATAATACTAAACTTTCTGGACGAATTTCTGAAGACTCATATTCAATGAAAGAAACATTTGAATCTTTACATTTATTAGGATGGGATGTTGTTAAGGTTGATGAGGGAAATGATCTTCAAAAAGTTTATCTGGCCATCGAAAAATCACTTGAATCTTTAAACAACTCTAATCGGCCCATCTGTTTATGGTGTAAAACAATAAAAGGTTATGGAATCGAAGATACCCAAAAAGCAGCGAGTGGTGGACATGGACATCCTCTGGCCTACGGAGATGATAAATTAAATGACTACCTTAATGAAATTTTTAAAGGTGAAGTTCCTCCTCCCCTAAAAGAATGGGCCATCGATCTACAACAAAAAACTGAATCCAAAAAACCCGGGATAAAAAAAGAAAAAGTTCAAATTGGAATAGCAGCTGCACTAAACAAGGCCATTAGTGAAGGTTATCCAGTTTTTTCATTATCATCTGATTTACAAGGATCAACAGGTCTTAAGGAAATGCATAAACAAAACCCAGACAAATACATTGATCTGGGAGTTTCAGAATCAAATATGATTAACTCATCAATTGGTCTAGCTAAAGCTGGTCTGATTCCTGTAGTTGACACGTTTGCACAATTTGCAATTACAAAAGGAAATTTACCTACAATTATGAGCTCACTTTCTCAAGGCCCATATATTGGTATTTTTAGTCACACAGGTTTTCAAGATGCTGCCGATGGAGCTTCCCATCAGGCCACAACTTATTTTGCAGCAATGAGTTCAATTCCAGATACTGATGTTTATAATTTGAGTACGTCAGAGGAAGCAGAATTTTTCGTGTACGAAGTGATTAAAAAATACTCAGAATCCGTAGCTAGCGGAGAAACTCCTCCAACATCACTATTTTTTCTTGGAAGAGAAAATTTTGTACCTAAATATCAAAATCAGAATTTTGAAATAAATAAGGCCCAAGTACTTACATCTGGTAATCAAGTAACACTTGTGACAAGTGGCCCTCTCGTACAAAATGCACTTGAGGCCTATGAGTTACTCAAAAATAATCATAATATTGAAATCACAGTTATTAATTCTCCACAAATTAATAAACCAGACACAAATACAATAACCCATTGCCTTAAACAAACATCTGGAAAACTCATTACCCTAGAAGACCATCAAATAATTGGTGGACAGGGTCAAATTCTCGCCCATAAACTTCTATTGGAAGGTGCGACATTTAAACTTAGATCAATGGGGATCAACGGAAATTTTGGCCGTTCTGCCTATAAGGCCCTTGACCTCTATAAGTTGAATAAACTCTCAACCCAGGATATCATTAATGAGGTGTTAAACTTCAATTAAGGATTCTTATGGTTCTTCATATTTTCCTAGCAATAATCCTCTCATTTAGAATTTATGCTGGAGACACAGTTGCAGAAGTTATCCTTGTCAAAGGACAAGTGACTAAGTTGTATCCTGGTACGCTTAAGGCCCTAGAAGTGAAGTTGGGAGATAAATTACCTGAGGATACTTCTCTTGCAACAGCAGAGCGCAGTATTGTTAGAGTAAAGTATTCTGATGGTTCTCAAGTAACTATTGGCCCTAAAGGACATGTAAATTTAGTGATGGCCAGCAAAAAAGGGAGTGGACTCATTTCACTTCTTAAGGGAAAAATTCGTTCGCAGGTGATGAAAAATGGAGATTCACAAAAAACAAAACTCATCATCAAAACTAGAAATGCTGCACTAGGGGTAAGGGGAACAGATTTTCAAACTGTTTATAACCCGGCCAATAAAAATACTTCTCTGGTCACATTTGATGGTGAAGTCGCCATGAAAAAAGTAAGTGATAAAGAAATTCTTAAAAAAAGTATCGAAACGAGTACAACTCCCACAAAGGCCCCGGTTCAAAACTTTGAAGATTACGATAAAATCATCGATAAAAATAATGTTCTCGTCAAAAAAGGTAGATTTAGTGGTGTTTCACAACAGGCAACTCAAGCAACTAATCCAATCAAAATTAATCCCAAACAGTATGTTGCTTTAAAAAAGTCGAACGAATTTAATATTTCAAAAAAACCAATCGAAATAACAGA
>JACKAK010000004.1:300000-429459 GCA_020635115.1 Halobacteriovoraceae bacterium
TCTCAATATCTTTTGATCTGGTACTCCAATATTCCTGAAGAAACAATCTATTTTGATGCCAGAGTTCATCATACTTGGGATTGGCTGTTTTACTTTAATTTAGGTGTGAATTGGGTCATCCCATTTTTTGCCTTAATGCCAAGAAGCTCAAAAAGAAATAACTTTATCTTGTATCGTATATGTATTTTATTAATTGTAGGTCGCTGGTTAGATCTATACTTGATGGCCGCACCAGATGTTTACCATCATGCAAAAATAGCAAATCCTCAAATTGGTTTAATTGAAATTGGCATTGCACTTGGTTTTGCAAGCCTATTTATATTTATTATAGGTAGCACTGTTACTAAAAATAACCTTACAGCGGATAACGATCCTTATTTAGAAGAAGGTAGAAATTTGCATCAATAGTAAAAGGAAGATTCCTTTAAAGGAAAAAAATGAGTACTAACACAAATTTAACTGAATGGAATGTAGAAGATGAGAATTTTTGGCGATCCAAGGGAAAATCTATCGCCAATACTAATCTTTGGATCTCAATTCCCAATTTACTATGTGGATTCGCTATTTGGCTGCAATGGAGCATCATAACAGTACAAATGCTTAATGTCGGGTTTCCTTTTGAGAAATCTCAGTTGTTTACTTTAATGGCCATTGCAGGGCTGACAGGAGCAACACTTAGAATTCCCAGCACATTCTTTGTAAGACCTTGTGGGGGGAGAAATGTTATCTTCTTTACTTCTGCACTCTTGATCCTTCCGGCACTTGGTGTGGGAATTGCTCTACAAGATAAAAATACTCCTCTTTGGATATTTCAAATGTTGGCGCTGTTATCAGGGTTTGGAGGGGGAAATTTCTCTTCTTCAATGAGTAACATTTCATTTTTTTATCCTAAAAAGGTTCAAGGCTATGCTCTTGGAATGAATGCGGGATTGGGGAATTTTGGTGTTACCACAATGCAGATCTTAGTTCCTCTTGTTATGACTTTTGGCCTTTTTGGGGGCACGCCAGTTGAATTGATTAAACCGAGTGGTTCTTTGATCGGAAAAATACCGGCCGGAGAAATGTCCTATATACATAATGCTGGGCTTGTGTGGGTCCCTGTACTTGTTATAACTGTTCTTCTTGCTTTCTTTAAGATGAACAATATCAAAACTGAAAAGGTTTCTCCTAATGTTGAATCGACCTTGGGAGCGGTTGGGAAAATGAGCTGGCTTTTAATCTTAGGATTTGTAGCGGCCATCGTTGGTTTGCTAATGCTGATGAAATTTGGAATTTCAAAATGGATTGTCTTACCAATTGTCATTGGCCTGACCGTTAATTTGATGAAATATCTTTCTCCTGGACCACTTAAGGAATCCTTAAAAAGGCAGTATAAAATTTTTGGATCAAAACACAACTGGATCATGACCGTGATCTATACGATGACATTTGGTTCTTTTATCGGCTTCTCAGCAGCGTTTCCTTTGTCCATTAAAGTTATTTTTGGGTTTAAACACGTAGCCTTAGGTTCTGGAGGCTTTGATCACAGTGTAATTAATCCAAATGGGCCATCGGCTTTATCTTATGCCTGGATCGGGCCTTTTATTGGAGCGTTGATACGCCCGGTTGGAGGGAAAATATCTGATAAAGTTGGAGGAGCTTTAGTGACCCAAATATGTTCGATACTCATGATCGTAGGGTCCGTGGGAGCTGCCTACTATATGAAAGCTGCCTATGCGTCAGCAACACCAGAAGAATACTTTATCCCGTTTTTCATATTATTTCTTTTGCTATTTTTAGCTTCTGGGATTGGCAACGGCTCTACTTTTAGAACGATAGCAATGATTTTTGAAGAAGAACAAAGAGGTCCAGTACTAGGTTGGACCGCTGCTGTTGCGGCTTACGGAGCATTCTTAATCCCTAAAGTTTTTGGTGAACAAATAAAAGCTACTACTCCAGAAGTAGCTCTTTATGGTTTTGCGGTTTTTTATGGCGTATGTGCTGTTATTAACTGGTGGTACTACTTGGGACCAAAAGCTGATTATAAAAACCCTTAAAGGAAAATGCTTCAATGGATGTTAAGAATAAAGCTACAAAAATAGACCTTTTTAATTTTTCAACGAGACCCATGCGCGCCTTTCATATGACATGGTTTTCATTTTTTCTTTGTTTTTTTGCATGGTTTGGAATTGCTCCGCTCATGGCAGTAGTTAGAGATGAGTTAGGACTTACGAAAGTTCAAATTGGAAATACAATTATTGCTTCCGTCGCTATAACAATTATTGCTCGATTATTTATTGGCTGGTTGTGTGATCGAATTGGTCCTCGCCTAAGTTATACTTGGCTTCTCATTTTAGGCTCATTACCAGTAATGGGGATTGGATTTGCACAAAGTTATGAAACATTTTTGATATTTCGACTATTAATTGGCGGGATAGGTGCTTCATTTGTAATCACTCAATATCATACTTCAGTAATGTTTGCGCCAAATTGTGTTGGAACGGCAAACGCAACATCTGCTGGGTGGGGAAATTTAGGTGGAGGTGTTACTCAAATGATAATGCCTTTGGTTTTTTCCGCCTTTATTTTCTTTGGTTTTACCAACTTCTGGGCCTGGCGATTATCCATGTTAATGGCGGGTCTTGTATGTTTGCTGACAGGGATACTTTACTACTTTCTGACTACTGATTTGCCGGATGGAAATTTCAAAGAATTAGGTGTTAAAGAAAAACGTAAAAATATTAATAAGGAAGGTGGATCATTTGTAGATGCCTGCAAAGATTATCGTGTATGGATGCTCTTTTTCGTCTATGCTGCCTGCTTTGGAATCGAATTAACTATTAACAATATTGCTGCACTTTACTTTAAAGACTATTTCGGATTAGGAGTTAAAACTGCTGGCCTCGTAGCAGGTTTATTTGGTCTCATGAATATTTTTGCTAGGACAACGGGCGGGATAGTCGGAGACAAGTTTGGTGAACGTTGGGGGTTAAATGGTCGGGTAAAGTGGCTTTTTGTTGCTCTGTTAATTGAAGGTATCGCATTGATATTCTTTTCCCAAATGAAAGTTCTTCCAATTGCAATTGGTACTATGGTTGTATTTTCTTTGTTTACTCAAATGTCTGAAGGAGCTACCTACTCAGTTGTTCCTTTTATTAATAAAAAGGCACTTGGGTCAGTTTCTGGGATAGTTGGAGCTGGTGGTAATCTTGGAGCGGTAGCGGCTGGATTTTTATTTAGATCACCTGAGATTAGCTACCCTCAGGCTTTGTTAATACTTGGGTTTTGTGTTGTTGGCTTTTCTCTTTTTCCTCTTATGATTAAGTTTTCTAGGTCTGCAGAAGAAGAAGCTAAAATTGAATATGATAAAGCTCTTGAAGAAAGACGGGCCATAGAAGCCGCACGTGACGAAGAAGATAAGAAAAAAACAGACCTCATTACCGTCCCCGCTCTTGTAAAGCAGATTACGCCGTTCGATTTTTTAAGGATATTCTTAGGTGGAGCATTGGCCGTAAAGGGGATTTACTTTATTCTTAACATGCAAGAGATTGAAAAACTTGCAGGACAGTTTGGAGCATATGAAACAATCATATCCTGGTACGTGATTTTTGCACATGTGGTGGGTGGAATTTCTCTCTGTATTGGCTTTGCAACGCGAACGGTTGCTGCACTTAATGTAACAGTACTTTTAGGAGCGGTTCTCTTTATTCATAAAGGTGAACCTTTATTTACAGGTAGTCCAGATATGCAGTTTTCTTTTCTTGTTTTAATTTGCCTAATCTCTTTTACATGGGCAGGTGCTGGTAAACTTTCTTTAGATAATATATTGTCTCCCAAAAAGATTTAGTCACTGCAGATATTAGAGGGATTTTACTATTAGTCCCCTTTTTTTAATAAGGGTAATGAGATCCTTTGGTAGCTTTTTATAGCAATTATTCAGATGTGTTTTAAGAGTTAACGGACTAATAAATAATAGTTTGCTAATTTCTTTGTTCTTGCGTCCGGCTAGCTTTAAAAGGCAGATTTCTACCTCCCTTGGAGTAAGGCTCAACTGTTCAAGTTCTTTTTTGAAATGTTGAGAACTATCATCAATATTGAAAACATAGGTGATAATTAAGTCTCCAGACTTAATGAAAATGAGGTTACAAGGTTTATTATCTATAAGCTTGTTCTGTAATATTACAAGACCCTGATTCCAACTCTTGCTCTCTTTAAGAGTTTGAAAATGTGGAAGACATCTTTCATCACATTTAAGTCTACCAGCACTACAGCATGACTTTTCGGCTCCATCACACAAAAGTATTTGATTAGTTTTGATATTACGAATGCAGCTTACACAGGTTAGAGATTTATAAATTTGATCAATTTTCATATTAAACCCATAAACTACGTTTATTAGTTCAAAAATTTAACAGCAAGTAAATGATATAAATCTTTCTGACCCCCTATATACTCTGGACAATTTCCTCGTAAGGATTTTGTGTTAAAATTATTAATAATGGAGTTATTCAATGAAGTATTCAGAAGAACAAAAAGAAAGAATCTTAAAAGAAGTAGAAGAATCAACTAATATTGCTGCTGTTGCAAAAAAGCATAACATGCCAGATTCAACAATTCATACATGGTTGGCCAAGAGAAGAAAAGATCAGCCAAAGTCTGAAGCTCAATCCGAGCTAAAGATAGCTAAAAAAGAAATTGCTGATCTAAAACTTAAAAATATGATCCTTGAAGACCTTTTAAAAAAAACTCACAACTTGTGGGCGAACGATTAAGTATTGCCAAAAAATATATTGTTCAAGGACATAGCAAGACTCAAGTTTTCAAATACTGTGATATTAAATCTTCAACGTATTACGATTCTTTAAAATCAAAAGTTAAATCAAGTTATAAACCAGGTAGAAAACCGCCTGGTTTTTCTATCACCAATGATGGAGCTATTGTTTTAGATTCTACTATTAAATTTATTATTCAAAATTATAGAAAAAGAGAAGAATTTCAAAATGCAGGAGGTGCAAAAGCTCTTCACTACTATATCAAAAGAGATCACGAATTAATTGTTAATCACAAAAAAATTTATAGAATATGTAAGGAAGAAAAACTATTGCTCCCAAGAAATAAAAAGAAAATCAAACATAATAGAAAATTATCAGAAAATAGAAAAATTGATCGTCCAAACAAACTATGGCAGTTTGATATTAAAACAGGATACATTCACGGAGAAAATAAATATTTTTATTTATTGGCCATAATTGATGTCTTTAACAGAGAAATAGTAAATTATCACATCGGCTACAGCTGTAAAGCTAAAGACTTGCGAGTAACATTTAAAGAGGCCATAGATAAACATAATCCTAACTTAGATGACCTTGCAATTCGATCTGATAATGGTCCTCAGATGACATCATTTATGTTTTATCAGTATGTAGAAGAAATGGGTCTTGAACATGAATTTATTCCCATTAAATGCCCCAATAAGAATGCTTATATTGAAAGTTTTTTCTCTATTTTAGAAACTCAGTTTTTGCAAGTTTGGTACTTTAAAAGCATGAGTGATGTATTTGAAAAATTGGTTAATTTTATTGAATTCTACAATACCGATAGGTTGCATGGTTCACTAGATTATAATTCACCAATGGAGTTTAAAAATAAATTTAATAAAGGAAATTATCAAAGCTATCAAGTGTCAGCTTAAATGCCGAGAGATTTGTCCGGCATTAGGGGGTTGACAGGAAATCATGTTCGAATTAACCCAAAATCCACCCTTAGGTCGTATGGTAAGTGATTCATTAAATCTTTAAACTGGATGTAGACAGATAGCATGGAGGCAAAAATGAGATTATTACTACCGACAGATTTTGTTTTCCCAAACAATGATGCAGTAAAACTAATAAATGACTTTTTTGGAGAGTCACACGAGATTGCGCTGCTTCACGTGATAAGCGACGAGGGCTTCAGCAATCCCCCTATGACTGAGGAAGATTATAACAAAGAAATCGCCTACAAGAGAACACAGTTAGAAGAGTTGTCAAAGATGTTTAAAAGTAAAACTAAAGTTATTGTTAGAAAAGGGGCAATAACTAATAGTGTAGTCAACTTTTTTGAGGAAAGCGGTTCTGATATTTTGATTTTAGGTCATCAAAAACTCGGCTTTTTTGATCGTTTTCTAAATAGGGATATACGAAAAGAAGTGCTAAATATAGTAAGATGCCCCGTAATGTGCTTTTGATGAAGTTTAAATATCATATGTAGTTTTATGAGTCAGTCATAACCATAAATTTTGGATTATGTGTTTCCAATTGCACGACCTTCTGAATGTAACTCATCGTGGAAGTCAGAGAGTACTGGCAAGACTGACAAGTACCTTCATAATTGATGGCCACCATGCTGTCATCGACGAAGACAATATGTGCTCCCCCCCCATCTCTTTTTAAAGAGGGGGCAATATGTTTCTCAAAAATATTGCTCATTATTTGATATTTTTCCCTATGATCCATTGAAGAAAAATCTCCATGAATTTCAGGATCAAAAGTGGGTTGTTCATTAGTTGGCCTATAATCTTCTGCTATTGTTGGACTTGCTCTTTCCCCTGAAACACGTGGTGCAATATTTAGCTTTTCAGCTAGAGCCCTTTTGCATTCTTCAAGTATGGGGATGAACTGAATTCCGCTTCCGCCAATAGAGGGAGTAAGATTATCATCTCTAAGATAACTTTCGACTTCTCGCAGGCTTAGTGAGTTTACTCGTACGAAATCAGCCGATTGCAACAATTCAATTACAGCGTCTAAAAATCCAAGTCTTGCACCGGTCAAAGTTGTCGTATATTTTATTGCCTCAAAATGAGGAGGTAGCTGATTCATATTAGCTAAGCCAAATAGTGTAATACTATTTCCATTATTAAACTGAATTAAACTACTAAAACTGCCTGCTCGATTTTGGTTAAGAAACTCATCTTTCTCATAGTCATTTTCGAGAAAAATTGGGTTGTTTATTTTTTCATTTAATTTTTTAGATAATACGTCCATTCTAGGCTAGTATAACCTTTTAGGAGGGAAATATGCAAGTTACAGATATCCTAATGTTAGAGCATCAGAGAATTTTAAGTCAATTGAATGATGCTGAAGAACTGCTAGAAAAACCACTAAAAGAGAACCTCGGAAAACTTGATAATTTTTTAGTTTTTATAACTGATTACGCAGACAGTTATCATCATGCAAAAGAGGAGGAAATTTTCTTCAATTGGATGCGATCTAAGAACCCTTCACTCGATCATGGTCCTTTACGATGTATGCTTTCAGAACATGATTCTGGCAGAGAATTAATTACTGGAATTAAGCAGTCTTTAAAAAGTTATATAAATGGAGATCTTGTCCAAGAGGATTTTATTCATTCAAGGCTTTCAATTTTTATTTCTTTACTTAGAGATCACATTGAAAAGGAGGATCGTATACTTTACAAGATGGCAGAGCAGCTGAATGACCAATTTCAAGATGGAGATGAAATAATGCTACCTAAATTTGTCCAGGTCAGAAAAAAACACTTATCTTTCGTAGATAAATATGAACATAATTGAAATGTTGAGCTTTTATTGATGCTCGAAGGTATAATCGGCTTGAGATGATATCAACTTTATGTAAGGACCCATTTAGAGTTTTTTTCCCAGTTTCAATATTTTGTCTAGTGTATGCCTCCTCTCTGTGGGTACTTTATGGAGTATTTGAGTGCGGAGAATTCCCTCTCCAAGAACATGCAAATTTATTTTTTGGAGGTTTCCTCTTCTTTGCAATTCAAGGTTTTTTATTAACTGCAATCCCAAGGTTTACTTCAACTGATTTCATGTCTCCGAAAGAATTATTCTTCTATATAAATATAATAGTATCAACACTTCTGTTTTATTTCGTGGGAAATCAGACTTTTTTCTGGTTTAGCATATTTACGGGATGGATTCTTTTAATATTATTTGGAATGAGAAGATTTCTCAAGCGAAAACAGAATCCACCATTTACTTTCATTTTTGTCGCCAATGGGTTGGTATTGGGTCTATTTGGAAGTCTTTTTAATTTTCTATCGATTAACGAAACCTTCAGTTATCTTGAAAGATGGGGGAAGTTATTTTTTTACGATGCAATGGTGACATCTTTCATACTTGGAGTTGGAGGGAGTTTAATTCCGGGTATATTAGGTTTTTCTGAAATAGTAAAAGGTCAACGGGAAGTTTATGAGTCGCCCAAGCCATTTCTATCTGTAATTCCAAAGGATATTTGGATTTCGTTATTTATTTTTATTTTAAGCTTACTGTTCGAGGGAAAGGGCTTGGAGCGCATTGCATTTATATGTAGGGCCATTGTTATTTCATATTTTTCCATAAGGTATTGGCAAATTCACAAAAGCGTAAAAACTGATAAATGGCATGGGAAAATGCTAAAATTATCTTGCCTTTTTCTTATAGTTGCATCTTGGTTTTTATGCTTTTTTATTGATGAGTCAATTCATTATAAACATTTGATATATATTGGTTCGTATGTACTCATGACCTTATTAGTAGCTAGCAGGGTGATTCTCGCTCACGGTAATGAGGGGTTAGATATTGAACACAAAAAAATGCCGTACCTTATAGTCGGTCTACTCACTACTGTTGCCGCATTAACAAGAGTATCAGCCTATCTTATGGGGGATGGTTATATTCATCACTTAGGATATGCTGGTTCTTTATTGCTGTTTAGTACCTTTGTATGGGCCCTTTATTTTATAAAGAAGATTTTTTCATTTAGATAATTCATTCCATTTTGTGACTCCATACATCCTCCTTTTCTTCTTCTCCGGGGCGCAAGGGGGTTATATGGAATCACTAGACAGAGAAAATAAGTTAATACTTGAAGTAAATTTCAAATTTCTATTAAAAGATTTCAAACTTAGATTTATCACCAATAAAGGTAGACTGATAGCGTTTGCCCTTGTTGTGACAAAGGTGGGAATAATTATTCATCAATACCTATCTACTTAGGTAGGCATAAATCAATAATTTGTCTGTCCATTACTGAACCTCCTGTTTATTTATGTTTTCTTTTTTCGTAATTATTGATGGAGTAAATTCAATTTGAGGATTTTCAATAAACTTTAGAATGGCCATTCTTGCGATTGTTGAAAAATCAAAATATGGATTCTTTTCTAAAAATGTTTTTATAGCTTCATTCTCTTGCTCAGAGAATCTAACTGCTCTTGATGGCATTGTTTCCTTCCTTACTTGAAAAATTTAAGTGTATTTAGCGTTTGCGTTATGAATCGTCAAACAACGTAATACAAAATGCGAAAAAAAGTTAAAAAGGCTCAAAATGTGAATTTGTACGACAATTTATATAAATAAATTACATAGTGACGGAATTCCGATACCTCATCAAAATACAATAAAATTAGAAGTTTAGGGCAATTTTTGAGTAATAACACGTAATTAGTGTCGGGTATTCGTCAGATATATAAACTCTTTAATTTCAATATGTTATACAAGTCTTATTCGCTAAAAGCCCTTAAGATGACGGTATTCCGACAGCTTTTTGCCAAACTGTGTCTCAATTTGTATTGCTAACTGCATTACCTCATTGAATTTCTTGAGGTCGGCCATTTGGCACAAGCTTTGTAATAAATGTCTTTGGAGGAACTAGAAATGAGCGAACGTATTTTAGTCATAGACGATGAATATTTAGTTTTAGATGCAGTTAAAGTTGCATTGAAAGAAACTAATATTGTTGTTGAGACTGCTAGTAGTCCTGAAGAAGGTATTAGATTGTTTCGAAAGTCTCCAAATGGATTTCTTTCAATTCTTGTTGATAATCAATACAAGCAAGAAAATCAAAAAGTTGAAATTCTTGGGCCAATGGTTGTTAGAGAAATCAGAAAAATTAATCCACAGGTTCAAGTTGTAATGCTTTCTGGTGATTATTCTTCAGAAGCTCTAAAGAGTTGGAAAGAAGCAGGAACAGATAAGTACCTTTGGAAGCCATTTAAGAAAGAACAGTTGTTAGCTTATATAGAGCTGGCCAGGGAACAAAAAAGACAAATTGCAAGATTAAGTGCAGATACTGAAGACTTTTATGCCAATCAAAGAGAAAAAATGGCAATGGATAAACTCGGGGTCATCGGAGTATCTAAAGCAATGGGAGAAGTCGCATTAAAAGCTTTTGAACATGCTAAGAAAGATATAACTGTGATGCTCTTGGGAGAAACAGGAACAGGTAAAGAAGTCTTTGCAAGAGGTATTCATAAGAATTCACTTCAAGCTAATAAAGAGTTTATTAGTGTTGATTGTACTCGCTACAAAGATAAAACTGACTTGTTTGAAAGTGAAATGTTTGGTCATGTAAAAGGTGCATTTACAGGAGCAGACAGAGATCGAACAGGATTTGCTGAAGCTGCTAATGGAGGAACTTTATTTTTAGATGAGGTTCATCACTTGAATACTGATGCTCAGGCAAAGCTACTGAGATTGATTCAAAATAGGTCAATTGTAAAAGTTGGTGAGAATAAGGAAAAGCCTGTTCAGTTTAGACTTATTATCGCAGCAAAACCGTCATTGAGAAAAATGGTTGAGGATGGGACATTTTTACCAGACTTATTTTTTAGAATCTATGAATTGGATTTATTGATTCCGAATTTAAACGAAAGAAAAGAAGATATAAAGCCATTGATTCTTCACTTTCTAAAAAAACATAGCTCAGAAAGGGAATTGTCTTTTGCACAAGGAGCTTACTTTGAATTAAAGAAACACGACTGGCCAGGTAATGTCCGTGAATTAGAAATGGTAATTAAAAAATCAATTATTAATTCGAAAGATGAAAAGGTTATGGCCAAAGATTTATGTTTAGAAAGTATTGAACAACCATCTGTTGATATGTCCTTCTATACAATGAAAACTTTAGAGGAAAAGCAGTTAAAAGAAAAAACGAAACTGGTCTTAAGGGCATTAACTTTATGTGATAACAACAAAAAACATGCCGCAGACATGTTAGATATGAAGAGAACGACATTAATTGATTTTTTAACAAAGAATAATCTCAGTAACATAAATGGCAACGAAGCAAAAGAGCTTCTAAGCAGTATTTAGGGGGAAGGATGAAACCATTAAACATGAAAAAGAAAACACTACTTATTTTAAGTTGTCTTGTTTCGGGAAATACATTGGCGTGTGATAATCCTAAAGTTGAAGTTCCAAAAAGTGAGACGAATCCAGTTCTTGAAAGGCAAGTATTGAGTCAAGATGAGATAATGCAAGAAATGAAGAAGAGGGGAATCGTTTCCGAACTTCCAGGCCTTACTATGCCACTAGTGAACTATGGAACTCTTGCAAAGGAACTTAAAAATGCAGGGCAATCAGATGAGAATGTGATTTTTGTTGTTCAAAATGTAAAAGAAGCCTTTGATGTTTATTCACTTGAAGAATTATCTAAAAGAAATCTTACCGATATTTTAGATGAAATGGGAATTCTTGAAAGGGATGCTGTCAGTAAAACTGGCACTATTTGCATGTAGGTTGGTATGAGAAAGTTTGTACAAGCAGGAGTAATAGTTTGTGTATCTGTTGTATTAACTATTCTCATTATTAAAAATTTAAAAAGAGATACGAATATGACATTAAGAGTAGCATTTCCTTATGATAAACCATTGTCTGTGTATGAACCGACTAGGATTCATTACGCACCTGAATACATATTGCTAGAAAATATTTATAGCCCTTTAATTGAGCTTCACCCTGAAAATGGAGAGCCAATTCCGGGAGTTGCTGATCGTTTTGAGTGGATTGGTAATGAACTACATTTTCATATCAGAGACAATTTGAAAACTGCTGATGGAAATAGTGTTACTGCACATGATGTAGAATTTTCTTTAAAGCGTCTTTTGATAAAAAGGGGAAATACTCATGGGAATTTTCACGATTTAATGTGTACGAACCTAGAACTCAAATCTATTGAAGATTCTTGTTCAGGCATCAGAGTTGAAGGGAATACCTTGATTCTCGCTCCTGCTGAGAAAAAAGAGTTTCTACTGCCAATGATGGCAGCACTAGACTTTGCAATCATTCCCAAAAGTTCAGTTGATCCCATCAGTTTAGATATTAAGGACTACAAGAATACTTCAGGGCCTTATTATGTCAAAAGTGATGATGGGAAAGGTAATATCGTATTAGCGAGTAATAAGACTCACTATCATTATAAAGAAGAAATTCCACAGGAAATCGTTATTGTTCCATCTGGTATTGAAGGGTATGAGAATTCGTTAGATCAGTTTAAGTCTGCAAAAGTTGACTACATCACGACTATTGATAAGTTACCTGCGGAAAAGGTGATTGAATTTTCTAAAGAGAATAAAGGTAATTTGCATACAACGATGAACATTAGAACTTATGCCTTAACCTTTACTGAAAAAGGTCTAAAAAAATTCTCTGAAGAAGAGAGAATTGCAATTGGAAAAATGTTTAAAAAAGTATGGAGAGAACACCATCAGAAATCCCCAGGTTTTAGTTCAACAGATCAATTCTTTTTACCCTTTGGTGATGGTGGATTAGATGAGAAATCAGAAGAAAATTTAAAAGAGCTATTCAATAAATCAGAAGAGCTGTTAAATAAAAAAGTTAGTGTTAGTACAATTCGGGTTGGTGATATTACGCCAATTCAACAATTATTTGAAAAATACTATCCAAACATTTCCATATATGAGGGAAAGACTGCTCCTAGTTTTATGAAAAACCCTAAAGAGAGTGATATTCCTGATGCATTTATTTCTGGCCCCGATACAGGTTTTTTAGAGGATATTGGACTTATCTCATATTCGATTAATGCGGGTTATTTTGGGGCAGAAAAAGAAGAAATGCGCAAATGGCTTAAGGACTATATGGAAATTCCTGAAAAGGATAGCCGTGTTAGTAAATTAAAAGAACTACATTTTAAAGTTTTAAAGGAAGGAATTCTCATACCATTAGTAAATTCACCTTATGCTGCTTTTGCTAGAGATGGTTGGAAAGTAGGAATTTCTCAAATTTATGCGAACAATCCATTATGGCCAATAGTACGAGATTAAATCATATTCTTAGTAACGCTGAATTGCTTGGTTTGAAAGTTCAGAAACTTTCATGGGGAGAAGAGTTCCTTGGAGGCCTTTTTGACTTTAGAATAAAAACTAATCTGTTTGGTGAAGAAACTATAGGAATTGGAATAGATCAAAATGAAGAAGTAGCTTTCCTGAAAGCATTTTCCGAATCAGTAGAAAGGGCTTACTGCAAGAAAAATGACATTAGAAGTCATGGTGCTTCTGCTCATTGGTGCAAAGAGGGTGCAAAAGAAAACTCTCTTTGTGAACTTATTGAAAGAGATATGTTTCTTTGTCATTTTCTTACTGGAAAAGCTGCGAAGAGAATTGAAAATCGTGAAATCCAAAATGTTAACATGGTACTTTCTGCTAAAGGTTGCCGTTTAAAGGTTTTTCAACTTTCTACTTTAAATAATTATAATATTTTTGTTTCAGTCGGAGAAAATGGGGCTTTGGGAAACATTATTGGCCTAGGTGCTTCTTTAGATTCTGAATCAGCCTTGAAGAAATCAATGATTGAATGTCTTTTTCGTTTGGTTGCAGAGGCAGGAAGAAGTTCAAGAGATATAAGTAAAGACGTGGAAAATACTTTTGAGCATTATCTTTACCATCTTGAAAGTCCAAGATTGGTGAATTCTAAATTGCTTAAAAACTCATCATTCTCAAGTCAGGTGTTTAATATGAGTGTTGACATTGACGTTGAATGGGAAGAGTTAGGAGACTTAAATGAAATTGTACCTGGCCTAGAATTATGTATTTTAAGAGGGCGAACTAAATCCCTTCAAGGTATGTATTATGGAAATACTTCTGAACAGAAAGTAAACCTTTCTAGGTTGAAAGAGTTTGTTGGAGAGCTAATAACATTTGATGATTTAGAAACAATGGTTCATCCAGTAGGTTAAAATGAGTATTGAGTTGGTTGAAATTAAAAGGCAATTTAGAAAGAAGTTTGTTCTTGTTCAAACTCTGCTTGCTCTATTCCTTGTTTTTGTTTCTTATACAACGAATTACTATATCAAAAAGCAAAATGCTGGCCAGATCGCACGAATTGTAAGTCGAATGGTTAAGAAAGGTGAGCATAGAGAAGCTATTTACACACTTGGTTCAGCAAAACTAGAAAACTTTAGAAGTGTTGGTTATTTTGATATGAAAGGAAGAAGAATTTTCTCTTTACCTTCAAGCTTGAACAACTTTGATATGGCAGAGGGGTACTTACTATCTAAAACAATATCAGAAGTCATTTATTTTGGTGAGAGCGAAGTAAGCCAAAGAGTGGGAGTTCTAAAATTTAACTTTCATACTGGCAATGCAATAGTATTTGGACTTATCCTTTGGGTTATTAGTTTACTTTTAACTTTTCCAGTAATTAGAAACCACTTTAATTTAGTTATAAGAAAACTTCAGCTAGAAGGTGAAAAGAAAAGAGCAAAGGATTTGGTGGAATTAGCAGGAATGGTTAAGCATGATTTAAGATCACCTCTGCAATCTATTTTGATGGCTGTTCAAACAGGAGAGTCTATTGATGAACAGAGTCGAGAAATGATTCTGTCAGGGGTTTCGAGAATTGAGAAAATAACTCAGGACTTAAATGCCGTTAAAATTAAAGAAGAACAAAGTGAAGTTCAGGAGAATGTAAAAGAGATAGAATCGTGTTCTCTTTTTTCAACTGTTCAAGAAATAATTCAAGAAAAGACTCATACATATAGAAAGATCAAAGGACTAAGCATCAGAGGTCATTTTAAAGATTCTTCAATTAGTCGTTTTATACACTTTAATGACTCCGATTTTAAAAGAGTCCTTTCAAACTTGATTGATAATGCTGTTGAGTGTTTTGATCCTTTAGATGAGAATAAGCAAGTTGAAGTCAATGTCACACTTGAAGAAAATGCAGACTCAATTCTTATTGAAATTATTGATAATGGGCCAGGTATTCCCAAAATTGTATTAAGCAAAATCGGTGAGAAGGGTAATACTTATGGAAAGGAGAATGGCAGCGGCCTAGGTATTTATTCTTCTCGTAACAAGGTTTTAGAGAATGGTGGAGAATTTAAAGTTAAATCTAACTCAAAGGGAACTAACATTTCTATGAGAGTCAGGGCCGTAGATTCCCCTGATTGGTTTGCAGAAGATTTAAATTTCTCTAATAATATGGATTATGTAATTCTTGACGACGATGAAAGCGTTATTGAACGCTTTAAAAATGATGAAGGGGCCTTAGGTGCTAAATCTAAGAGCATAACTTCATTTAATAATATAGATGACTTTACGTCTTGGTATGAAGGAAAGGACGATCTACAAGAGCCAGTTTTCTTTATAGACTACGATCTAAAGAATAGTACCAAAGATGGGCTTGATGTTATCAATTCTATAGATTCAAGTTATAAGAAATACCTTTTTACAAATAACTTCGATGATTTTTTTCTTCAAAGAATTTGCTCAAAACAAGGCGTGAAGATTATTCCTAAAACGATCTTAGGTTGGGGTAATTCTCTAAGTTAACCTTCGTCATTCTTTTTATAACTTCTCTTAGTTTAATTTAAAAAAAATAGACTGTCGGATTTCCGTTTATTGATAAGTAGTTGAATTGCTATCTTTTGGAGAGCAAAACATATTTTTCAATCGGATTACCGACAGTTAGTAAGTTCTTATTATTAAAACAAACCTCTTTAAAACAATCTTTTTATGACGGAATACCGTCAGACCTAAAAAATTAGCTAATGGAATTTCATCAACTTACCTTTGTTTAAAACTGGCACATACATTGAAATATAAAAGGTAGGAACTGAAAACAAGCAAGGAGTTTTAAATGCTGAACCAAGAAGAATTGAAGCAAATTAAATCAAGACTAGAGCTTGATAAGAAAGAATTAAAAAATGGAATTAAAGCCAAAATTAAAAATTTATTTTTAGATACAAATGAACTTACTGAACTTGCAGATCATTCAAGAGAGGAAATGAATTTCCTTGATAAAGTAGCCTTTGGCTTCAGGGACGCAAATCAACTTAGAAAGGTTTGTGGCGCTTTGAAAAAGATCGAAGATGGCTCTTATGGTGAGTGTGTTGAATGTGGAGAGGTCATTCGATCTTCGAGGCTCCTGGCCAATCCTACAAGCACTAAATGCATTTACTGTCAGGAGGATGAAGAAAGAACAAATAAGGGATTTGCATTACCTGTATATAACGATCTGAGATTATCAGTTTAATGAGGGAAATATGAAATATTTAAAACAACTATTAAATAACATTGCTGATTTGTTTTTGTGGATTGGTGGCTCTGAAAGAGAATACCAAAGAGTTAAGACGCTACTAGATGAACATAGGTTAAATGCAATGAAATACTCAATGGGTATTTGTTAATGAGTAAAGAAGATAATTTTGATTACATTCTTGACGAAGCTACTTTGGCTCAGGAGGAAGAATTTGAAATTGTCGATTTTATCGAAAAAATATTTGGAACTATCAAAGATGGAATTAGAGGGATCTTACCAGATGAAGAATTTATTTATTAGCCTTATAGTAATTTGTTTTTCATTTAAGGCACATTCCTTTCCTAATATATGTGATGTCGTGAAAACAATTGAGTTTAATTCATGTATGTCGGTAAGAAAGTCAGGGTGCACTTGTGGAAGCTGGCCTTTCTTAAGGCCATGTGTACGAATGAGTTACTATATTCCCCAGAGCTTTATTGAAGTTTTCCATGAAGCAGGAGAAACATTTTTTAAGGGGCTTCCTGGGGTCATGGCACAGTTATCTACTGTTCAAACTAAAAAAGAGCCATTTGGAATAGTTAATTCTGATGGCACATATACTTACAACTCACATACTCTTAGCATTCCATTTAACTATTTGCTCAATATGCTGTCTTGTGGAGGGGCGAGGATGGAAAAGTATTGTTTTGATGGCATGTCAGAACATCTCGGAAGCCATTGGAAGACTGGAAAGGCAGATTTAATGCAACCAAAGTTTTTAGCTTGGTCAGTAGCTCCTAAGGCTTGCTTAATCAAAGGAGCTGCTACTTCTGTCGTTGGTAAAGAACCTGTGTTTAATGGAGAGGGAGCTTGTTCTTATCCTCTGGATTGGTTGAAAGTTTATCCTCCAAGTTCTCATAGTATGTGTAATGGATGGGGAGCATTCTTTCCAAGAAGCGGAACCTATCATGGATCGAGTCAAACAGCAGGGGCACTTATGATTGCCTCTCGAATGAAAAGTATATCAAGTGAAGTATATAGAAATATGCCATCTACATTTGATGAAAAGTGGCAAATGATTTCTCCAAACTCTTCTTCTTGTTTTAATGAAGGTCAAAATATTGGGCTTCTTGAATCGCCAGTAAAAAGAGTTATTGAACATGGAAGAGTAACAAGAGGAAAGTTAAAGGGATATTTATTTGCAACATGGAAAAGAGTTAGTTGTTGTGTTGACTATCCTTATGTACCTGCTTTCTATGCGGCTCTTGCAGCGATTAAGGCGGCTTGTATATGAGTGGGACAATAAAAGTTGAAGAGGTTAAAAGTTACGATGAACTTTTATGTACGTCAGGGCCTTTTGCCTCTATGTTTAGAAATGTATTGTTAAAAGCAAAAGAACTTAATGCTAGTGATATTCACATTGAACCTAAGAAAGACGATTTAGTTATTAGATTTAGAGTTAATGGTGATTTGTCGGAATTTATTAAGCTGAAAGGAATTTATTCAAAACCATTTCTGTTTGAAGTTAAGAAGATTGCAGGAATGTCGATTGCTCAGAAAGGTAAGCCTCAAGATTCTAGGGTTTCATATCCATCTATCGGTATTGATCTGAGAGGATCAGCAATTCCTTCTATATATGATGATAAATTAGTTTTTAGAGTTATTGACAATGAATCAAGTGTAAATCTGAAAGCTCTAGGTCATCCTGAAGAAGTTATAAATATCTTAAAGGAATCCATCAAGTTCAAAAACGGATTGATTTTGTTATCTGGGCCAACGGGAAGTGGAAAATCTTCTACTCTGTATTCAATTCTAAATTTGATTGATAGGAAGAAGCTAAATGTTATTACTATCGAAGACCCTGTCGAAAGAATAATAGAAGGAACTACTCCAATACATGTCAAAAAGGGATTTCGTTTTGCTGATGCTCTGAAGTCTGCCATGAGACAAGACCCTGATGTTATTTTTATTGGGGAAATACGAGATAAAGAAAGTGCAAAAATTGCAATTGATGCTTCAAATACAGGTCATTTAGTTATTTCTACAATACACGCTAATGATTGTTTTTCGGTAATAGAACGCTTAGAAGGTCTGGGAGTAGATAAGGCTTTGATTGAAAAAAACTTGAAGTTTGTGGGAGCACAAAGGTTAGTTAAAGTCCTCTGTCCTAAATGCAAAGCAAAGGAAGGAACAAGCTATTTTAAACAAAGTCAAAGTGGTTGTGAATATTGCTCGTTTACAGGAGTTATTAGTAGAAGACCAATTTTGGATTATCTTAAATATCCAATTAACTTTGGAAGTTCAAATGACAAAAATAGAAATAATTTAAAAGAAATAGCTAGAAAGTATTTAGTTAAGGGCGAACTGTGTTTAAAAGAATGGGAGGAAATAGAGTGAAGATTCTAATATTCCTTTTAACTTTACTTCCATTAGTATCTTCAGCAGAAGTCAGTTTTTTTGAAGATGATATTAATTTTTGGAGTGAGAAGAAAGAAAATAAGCAGGTTCATCAACTGAGTAATAAGAAAGCTAAGTTTGATTGGTCAAAGTATAAAAACATCGAAAATGACGAGTTTTTTAAAGAAGGAAATCATATTCCACCAAAGCCATTTATGGAAGTTGCAAGAAGGCCAACTGAAGAGAATATAAAAAATTGGTTAGAATACATAAAAATGAAAAACGATTTACAAGCTCGTTTTCAAAAAGCGTTGGTTAAGTATAGGAAAAAAGTGAGTTTAACCCCTGAATCATCAAAAATGTTAATTCAAAAATCTCGAAGTTTAGTACAAACCAAATTACCCCAAGAGAATATTACTATTACAACATACTTTTTAACGACATGCCCTGCTTGTAAAAGAATGTTTAAAACATTGGAAGAGCTTCAAAGAATGGGTGTTTATGTAGAGGCAATTCAGGTTGATTCAGATAAGAAATTAAAGTTTGGTGTTTCTATACCTATATACAAAATTAATAAAAAGGAAAAAGAAGGAATTTTAAATTCGGGAATTGGAGTTCCATACTCAATCGTAAGAGTTGGAAAGAGAGCTATTCCTGTTAATGGATTTCAAACGGTGAAAAGTCTTTTTGAAACTTTAAATAAATTGCAATAGGAGGATATTGTTATGAAAAATATATTAACCAAGTTTAAGGTTGTTGATTGGCTACTACTAATGTTCTTAGTTGTCCTAGTAGGAATCCTGTTGTCTGATAGTGCTTTTGCTGCTTCTATAAAATTGCCAGGAACGGATAGCTCAGACAAGCTAGAAGCAGCCGGTACTTTATTGAGGATGGTTGATACAGCTTTATTTAAATGGGGTGCTAGAATTTTTGCTGGCCTTGGTATTTTATCAGCAGGGTGGCATTTAAAGGATCAGCGATTTGGACTTGCAGTTATCTCAGTTATTGGATCAATCCTCATTGGAACTTGTCCAATGTGGGTTAAGAATATCTTTGATATTGGTGGTGGCTCAACTCTGTTTAGTTAACGTGATTTCAGGTAGTTATGGCTTTGCTTGTACTAAATAGTATTCAGCTTAATTGCCTGAAAATACTGTAAAAATTGTGAAAAATTAATAAGTATTGTAAATAAAATACTAAATAGTACGAAGAGGTGGTATAATGGAGCTGTATAACAGGGGCAGTATTATGGAAGCATTAGTTCCAAAACCTTTAGAATCATCATCACCTGAAGACCTTCATAAAGGCCTTTATAAGATACTACATGGAATTCAAAAAGAGTTTGGGTTCGACGAGGTCGTAATTGCAAAGCTCTTACATAAGCCACGAACGACAGTTAATGGATGGTTCAAAAACGGTAGTGTTAAAGTCTCAAAAGATAAGTACACACCAGATGATGTACAGATTTATGAACTTATCGAGCTTTATGACACAATATCTAGTTATTTTGTAAAAACAGAAGATCAAGTGAAGTGGTTAGAAACAGAGCATCGTGCTTTTAATAAACTTTCACCGCTTTTATATATCTTTGAGCATCCAAGTCACCTTCGAGACGTTAGAAGATACTTAGAGGCCAGGATGAATCCATGACACTATTTCGTTGTTCTGTATTAAAGAAAAGAAATTCAAATAAGTTTCTCGATACTCCTGATGAAGTTTACGCTGTAGGAGAAGTTCTTGATGAGATTGATTGGCCAGATCATTTTAAAAGAACTGGTGGGATTACCTCTAAAGGGGTAACTCGGTTTGGCCCAGAAGGTTATGATACTTGGCCACTATATGCTAGTGAAAAAGATGATACTACATTTTATGAGTTTGCGTA
Source organism: Halobacteriovoraceae bacterium (assembly GCA_020635115.1). Lineage (NCBI taxonomy): Bacteria > Pseudomonadati > Bdellovibrionota > Bacteriovoracia > Bacteriovoracales > Halobacteriovoraceae > Halobacteriovoraceae bacterium. Next base: position 320,520 of record JACKAK010000004.1, read on the forward strand.
TTGGAAGCTTAAAGATTGGGAAAATGAGTTAGGTATGCAAACCAATGCAAGCCTTATAAAATTAGACTTTCATCCAAACAATAAGCCGATTGATGTTCAGGGCGAAGCAAATAAAGATCAAATACTAGATACAAAGAGTTATGTTCATTCTCATCAATGGATTCAAGGCTTATCAAATATTCCTGAATCAGTTTCATATCCTTCTGTGCGTGATCCGCAAGGGGGAGGCATTAATTTTGCTGTATATGAAGAAAATGCAGTTTCTAATTTTTCATTTTATCAGTCAGTAACAATGATAATAATAGATGAATTCAATGTTGAGGTTATCTTTCCAAATAAAACCAAAGTTACGGTTACACCAATAAAGTAAGGCTGTCGTATTACCGATAGCCTCTAAGTCTCTATTTTCTTTTACTCATTCAATAATATCCTTTTTTTGTGACGAACTCTCGTCAGTTAGTAAGTTATTAAAATATTTTAATCTCACTTAATTAGAGTCAGATTTTATCGGAAACCCGATAGTGACTCTTTTTTTTATTAACAAAAATTAGCAACTTAACAGTCATCAAAAATGGCATCGCACTTGAAATATAAAAGTTAGGAACTAACAAAATAAAAGTTAGTAAATCGTTTCAAAGGTGTTTGATGCATTCGTATGAAAGTTTAAAAAGAGAACATGGTAATCAAGTAAGTCAAACAATTGATGGCCCTATAATGTTCATGGATCACTTTGATCTATGGGATTTGGCAATTTCTCTTTTCATCATAACTTTCTTTGGAATAATTTTTTACTCTTGGTGGATGATGTTTTTTCTCCTTTGCATCTCCATCGGGGTAATTCCTTATGTCAAAAAAAATAATAATAGAGGGGTGTTCTTACACTACTTTTATAAGCGGTTTGGTGTTTCTTTACCAGGCCTCTTTAATCCACAAAAAAATAAGAAGGTGTCAGATTGATGAAAGTAGCGAGCCAACAACTAATCGTAAGCATAAGGAAGGGAATTGATGACTTTAATAATAAATCTAAAGAGGTATTTTCGAATATGATTGATGCAATCAATAAAGGAATTGAAAAAGCAAAGGTAGAAGTGCCTGCTGTCGGAAAGTATGAAGGAGTAGATTTATCTAAGCTCCCAAGTTTTATTTGTTACAAGTCGGTATTATTGAAAGAAAAACTCTTATGGCAAAATGTATCTGTCGTTCTACTGTGCGTACTCTCTCTTCTATACGTTGTAAATCGTAATCAGATTAATAAGTTAACCAAGCAATATCGAGAAAAAGAATACATTGTTCTTCCAGATTATATTCCAGTTAGTCCACACACTATATCTGATAGTTATGTAAAAGATGCTGTTGAAACATTTTTATCTCTCCTTGGAAATATAAATAGCAAAGATATTGAAAAACAGTATGAAAAATTAAGTTCGAATATGAGTTTAGACTTGAAACGTCGTTTTGAAGAACAAACGTATGAATGGAAAGAATATGTTGTTGCAGAAAATATTACGGAAATTCTTAAGTGTGGGAAACAAGAAATATATTCGAATGATAAAGGTCAATATGAAGTGACGGCCTTATGTAAAAAGGAAACCTACGTTAACCATGAATATATTGGAGCTGTTGATGAAGTTGTAGAAATGAAACTTGCAGCCGTAGCTCCAAATAAAAAGAAGAGATGGGTTGTCAATATAACTGATTTGAAAAGAACTACAAAAAAAGCATTTAAGGTTAAAACAAAATTATAGGAGGCCAGCTAGATGATTAGAATATATTTATTATTTATTCTGTCAGCAGTATTCACTTTGGGAAGTGCAAATGCAAGTGAGATCGTATTTGGTGAAGCTGTTGAAAAAATAAACTTGATATACGGAGAGGAAACGATTCTGAGATTTCCGAGTCAGGTTAAGACTATTTCAAATGTTAGTGACTTTGAAATTGCTCCTGTAGATAAAAACGACCCCGACTATACACTTCTTTCAATTAAACCAATATTTAGAAAATCGAAGGGCAAAGTTCTATTTGTACTAGAAGATGGAACAGTTTTGAGAACAAGCTTTAGAGCGATAAAAAAGAATTCATCACTAAATAATGATTCTTTCTACGAATTTGTATCGAAAAAGCAAATAGTAAATAAAACCCAAAATTTAACGACTATAAGTGAATTGGAATTACTCAAAGCTATGGTTCGAGATGATTCAGTTACAGGTTACAAAAGAAGAAAGCTTGTAAGAACGATTTGGGGCATCAATAAAATGCTGAATGTTAAGCTAGTTCGAACATATTCAGGAAAAAGATTCAACGGCTATATCTTTAAAATCGAAAATAAAACAAATAATACAACAGTGCAGATTAATCCTGAAGCAATTACTTTAGGGATTCCCAACCAGGCCATTATGTCACAAGTTGATGATGAGAGTGTCTATTCTAGGAAAATGGGGAAATCAGTTACTTATCTTAGAATTGTGGCCAAACCAAGTTCCGTTTACTCAGATATTAAATTGCCATTTGCAGTAACAAAAGGTGGCAGTAATGATTAAAGGTGCTCAGAAAGTTATCCCTGTTTATTTGCTAGTAAAGGAATTTGTTACAGCAAACAAAAAAAGAAAAAACATGGCATTGGTTTCGGCATTGCTAATCTTTCTTGTATGGCTTTCAGTAATGCTAGAGAGCATAAATCAAAGTAAAACGATTCAAGTCGAGAAGGAGACGGACTTTAAGGATTCTCGTTTGATTAGTAACTCTTATGGAAGGGTCTATAGGGGAAAGGAAAGAATATTAGAAAAAAAGATGGATCAGATTATTAATTCACATTTACAGCTACAAGAGTCAATAAAAGCACTTAAAGACAAAACTAACCAAATTGAAGTTCGTGTAGATAAGAAAGAGGTCTTAGAGAAAGAAGAGCAAACTGAAAACTTACGAGAGCCGAAGAAAGCAGAAGATATTCAAAATTCTGCACCTCAAGAAATAAGAGTTCATCAATCGCAGATGGACTTTCGATCATCATCCATTCCTCAAACCAGAAATATGTTGAGAGAGGGAAAGAAAAAATCAAGAACTCTTATCTCGTTTCCAGTTAAAAGTTCGAGAGTCGTAAAGAATGAGGGGATTGTTCTACCATCGGGGAGTTATGTTAAGGCAAAGATGATGACAGGAATAGAGGCTCCTGAAGGAAAGAATTATCCTGTTTTACTACAACTAGATTTTGCTCACATTTTGCCGAACGATAAGAAACTCGATCTTGTAGGTTGTTTTATGATTGCAAAGGCATCTGGAAGTTTGAGTACAGAAAGAGTTGAAATGCAAGCGGTGAAGTTGAGTTGTGTCTCAAAAACGGGGCAAATGTTTGAAAGAAAGGTGAATGGTTTTACTGCTGATGGTGTTGATAACAGTTTTGGAGTAACAGGAAAGGTAAATTCCAAACAAGATAGAGTTGCAGCAATGGCATTTCTGTCATCAGTGGTTGAAGGTGTAGGAAAAGCTATTCAAGCAGCACAAACAACATCAAGTACAAATAGTAACGGTGGAAGTCAGTCAATCATTACAGGCGATCAGGCGAAATATATTGGAGCAGGAGGAATAGGAAATGCTGCTGGCCAGGTTACTCAATGGTACTTAAAGCAAGCTCAAAGCCTTTTACCTACTATTAATGTCGGCTCAGGAAGAGATGTGTGGATCGTTATGGCCGATAAAGTCGAATTACCAAAAGAATACTTTAAGAAATCTAGGAGTGTCAGAGATGAATCAGTTTATTCATATTTTACTAATATTCTTTATTAGTAGTGGTCTTACTTCATGTGCTCTAAATAGGGCCAAAAGTGAAAATATGCTTGAAAAACGAGCAGGATATGAAGGTAAGAAAGTAGAGATTAAAAGCAATGGGGCATTCACCGCAGTTCAAAAACCTGCAAAGCGAGTGAAGGTGTATGTATATCCTCACGAATTACCAAATGGTGATTATTTCCTTGGTGGTTATATTTTTGCAGAAATTGAAAAAGAAAAAGTAATAATCAATGGGAGAGAGAAGTAATGAGTAGTAGCATAGTAAACTCTGCCTTGTCGGGAAAGACAATTTTTACCGAAGCATTATTTAGCCGTCCTGAATCTCTATCGAAATACCTTCCCTATGACGAGTTCATTAAAGATGAGAATTTATTTTTAATGAAAGATGGATCATTAGGGGCAGTCTATAAAGTAAGACTAGTTGAGCATGAGCCTTTAGTTGTCTCCAAAATTGTTGATTCGGTTAGTAGATTGAAGACTTGGCTTGGGCTTCCTAGCTCTTACACCCTTCAACTCTTATTTGACCAGAGAATAATTGGGCCGTTGGATAATAGATGGAACGAGTTACTAAACGACGATAAAGGTCATGTCGTTTCAAAATTACTTCATAAAGAAGCTGTTGAAAGAACACGAAAAAGTTCACCTTATGAAAGAGTGCTTTATTTAGCGATTAGAAACTGCTCAGTAGATAATAAAAGTTTTGTTTCAAACTTTTTTAAAAAGGGAGAAGCCCTACTTTTTGATGAAACAAAATCTTTTATAAAAAGACTCAGAGAGTTCAAAGCGCATATTGCTGACTTGGAATGCAACTCATCTTTAAAAATGAAAAAAGTAACAGGGTATGAATTGGTTCGATTGTTGAGAAAAGAATTTAATCCTAAGACATTTTATAAAAGGGAATTTGCAAAATATAACGATGAAGTATCAATTTCAAAGCAAGTTATATACAACTCACCGAAACTTTCTTTTGAAGGAATTTCAAGAGAAGGAGTAAAGACAAGAGCAATATCACTAAAGATGGCTCCTAGTTTTGCCTATGCAGGAAGTACCGCTAGTTTTCTGGAACTAGATTTTCCTTTTAAGATTTCTATTTCGTTTAGTTTTCCAGAAAAAGATAAAATTAAAAAGTTCTACGATGTAAAAGAATTTCTACTTGATAAAACACAAACAGCTAAAGGGAGAAGGCAGTTAAAAGAAATTAGAGAGGCTCAAGAAAAATTGGCTCACGATGATAGAGTTCTTTATATGACTTATACCGTTATCATTGAAGGTGAAACGGATGATGAGCTTGATGAAAAAGAACGTAAGGTCGCAAATGTTTTCAACAATAAACTAGAGTCAGAAGTTATTTCAGATAAAGATATTGGATTAGGATTGTATTTCAATTCTTTACCATTGTGTTATACACCTGAAGCTGATTTGTCTGCATCACGGTTTATTAGAATTTTAAAATCAGATGCTATCAAGTTTTTGCCTATATTTGATAGTTTTAGAGGTTATGAAAAAGGTCTTCAGCTTTATACTTCAAGAGAGAATAACCTGGCCTTGTTTAGCCTTATATTAAATGAAATTTCCAATCATACCGTAGTTATTGCTGATTCGGGTTCTGGAAAATCCTCGTTTATTATTGATTGTGTTCAGGCATTAAAAAGACTTGAACCAGAACCACTAATATTTGCAATTGAAAAGAAAGCATCTCATAAGATTATTGGTAAGTATTTCGATGCTGATATGACTATCTTTGATCCTAATGAAGAAATTCCTTTTTCACCATTTCGAGGCGTATATGATGAGGGAAAAATTTCGTTTCTAACTCAACTTCTGATTACAGCAATCAAATTAACTAGTCCGAACTTTGTTGTTGAAAGTGAGCATATTGCAGCAATTACTAAATCACTTAAATTGGCATACAAGAGTGCTCAGAATCAAAGAGGTTTAGAGTTTTTGGATGGGGAACTTGTTGAAAGTAGTAATGATGAAAATGTAGAAATTTCTGTAGATGGTTTTATCTCAGAATTATCAGGTTTAACGAGTTTAAAAGAGTTTGAAAAGCTTGAAGATAAAATTGAGGAAGTTTTAAACAAGTTAAAACCATTTTACGGTGATGGTTTATATTCTAAGTATTTTAAAAGCTGTAAATCATCAATTGCAAATAAAGATACTCGCTATTTTGTCTATGATCTTGATTCTTTAGATTCTGACCCTGTACTTCAAACCTTAATGACAATGTCTGTAATGGAGGAAATTCGTCAAACTATCAAACTTCCAGAGAATAAGGGGAGGGGCGGTTTTGTAATTATTGAAGAGCTTGGGATGCTTGGAAGAACGAACTCAGAGGCCTCGAAATTTATCATTGATGCAGCAGAAACCTTCAGGAAACTTGGTGTATTTCTTATTGGATTAACCCCCAGGCCACAGAACTACTTTGAAATCGAGGCAGGGAAAGCCATGTGGCAAGTTGCTGACAATTATATCTTTATGAAAATGAGTCCTGATAATGTTGAATACTTGAAGAGTAAGTCAAGTTTGCTTGATGAAGCAAATACGCAAATCATAAAGTCTTTGGATACAGTCAAAGACAAATATGCTGAAGTTTTTTATGTAAATAAAAACAAGTCAAATCAGGGGGCTTTTAGATTTTGGCTTACTCCTTTTAAGAAATGGTTAGCACCAACAAATATGAAAGACATGGAAAAGGTTGAAGATGCTTTTGTAAAGTGTCGTGGCGATAAATGGGAAGTTATGAGGCTTTTAACGAAAGATATTCCGTCGTACTTTGAAAACTTGTTAGGCCAGGAGGTGAAAGCTTGAAAGTAATCAGTATTATTCTGGTATTAATAGCAATTTCATCAAGTGCGAGTGCTAACTACAACTATCGTCATTCATCTAAATTGAGACCTAATGACTATTTACTAAATTCAAGGGATAGGGGCAAAGATCCCGTCTTTGATGGGAATGCTACTGCAAACTTAGGAGTTGATCTAGGAATTGGTTCTGATTGTGGTCGTGTTGATTTGAAATCTACCCTAAGAGCTTCGTTAAAGAACTTATTAGATGCACAGTATTTTGGAGATATGGGGAGAGATATTTTAGCGGCCTCTCCAATGTTAGTTACTTGCTACTTTTCACCTACTTGGTGTGCAATTTTAAAGCATACAAGAATGAATGCTAACTTTCTTTCACAACTTCGATTAGACCAATGTTCATTAATAGATAAATATACAGATTCTCGTACAGAAGACTTCTACAAGGAACGTCAAAAGTGCATTCATAAGGCTATTGAAAGAAATGGTGGGAACATGGAAGCTGCAATGAAGGAATGCTCAAACTCAAGAGTTTTTGATTATGACTTGGCTGATTGGAGTGGAAAAAACAGTAATAGTAGTAATAACAAGTTAATTGAATCATCTTCAAAGTGGGCCGGCTTCAAAGGCAAAGCTGCACAAAAAGTTATTGATCTTACGAAATCCTTAGTAGGTGATATTGCAGTTTCGAAAGGTAAAGTCTCCTTGGATTATGGGCCTAGAAAGGTTGCAATGACTCCAAGAACTTACTATCAGTCAATTATTCAAAAGACTAAAGAAGAGATTGGCAAAGTTATAGAAAAAACAGAAAGCCGATATAGCGAAAGACCAGTAGAAGCAATTGTGACCAAAAGTGATTTGGAAACGATCTCAGGGAGTTCCGAACTCGTTCTAGTTGATAAGCAAACAATAAAGGCACTTGTCTTTATGCCATACAAACAACAAGAAATGGCAGTTAATAAATTAAGTGAAGCGATTGCATTAACAAGATTTTCGAGTGAAATGAATAAGACTCTTGATCTTTTACATATTGCTGAACAAAACCCAAATTTACCCGACTCTAAGAAAACATCACTTAAGAATAAAAGAGATTCTTTGGAATCGAGCGTAAAGCTTACCTTAGAGCTTCATAAGCAGAAAAATGAGCCTTTAAATAAAGTATTGGCAAATATCAGTAAGCAAGGTGAAGAGTGGATAAGTGTAAAGAAAGGGAGAGTTATTAGAACAGATTTTGATAGAAAGCAAAAATATCACACGGAAAAAGTGTTCTGGAACTGTGCCGATGGAATTTTTTGTAAGGAGAGATAAGTAATGTATTCGTCAACAGGTTATGAAGCCTTATATCTCTACTTGGGTTTAAATTTACAAAAAGGTTTGAGAGATATTTTAGTATCGGAGAGCTTTTTTCAAGCAATCGTATTGCTAACGATTGGTTGTATCTTTTTTTTTACAACATTTAAATTTTTTTCGAAGTATTTGCCCGGAGTCCTAGTTTATAGGGCCTCTGTCCCTTTATCTAAGTTCTTTTGGATTTTTGTTTCAATATTTCTTGGCATAAGTGTTTTAAAAGTAGGTTCAGATTCATTTGTGAAAAACTACGAAGGAGAATCATGGCATAAAAACCCTTATGTTGCTTCTAGGGGTGTTTCAATTGATGAAAGAGTCGAAGTGAGTGCCTTGTTTGATATATTATCAAGGTCAGCCAATGAGTTCAGTGCATTACTTTCACATTTAGTTGATAAGCTAATGACTAAAAGTCATTCTCAGCTAAAAGCACCTAGTTTTTTCTATAAATCAATTATGTATGCAGGAGCAACAACAATTGATGATCCTGATTTAAGAGAAGAAATTAATTTTTATACAAAAGAGTGTGTTGAAAAGGTATTACCATTAGTTGAGACTCAAGATCGCAGACTTGATTTTATTTCAGGCTTCTTTAAACAAAACCAAACAGAGCTAGACAATGCTCTTTCTGAAATAAAAATTGAAGGTCGAGATGGCGGTGATTTTGGAACTAGTTTAGATTGTTTGGAATTAAAACAAAATGTTTCAAACTCTTTTCATTCTTACGTCGATAATACAACAGATGGTTGGGGAGATACATTTAGAGATTACTACATTAAGAATTTCTCGGAAGAACAGTTTAAAAATATTTCTTATTCAAGTGCACTTTTAAATCATTATCTTGATGAAGATTGGTTTGGCATTAACAAAGGAAGTCAGGTTCCTGGAGGGGCAGCTAAATGGTTTCAATATTTAAATAAGATATTTACTTGGGATGGTTTTTTATCAATAACTGGCTCACTTCTTGGCTTTGATGGAGATGGTATTCATGGATCAGCATTAGCAGCAAAAAGAAGCGAAGAGTTTAACCAGTTACTTTCAAGAGCACCCCATGTTAAAGGTTTCATTACATTACTACTCGTTGCACTTTTTCCTTTGCTTATATTTCCTGTCGTTGCAGGAAAGTGGAAGTGGATAGTATTTTGGTTTTTAACTTATTTTTCTGTATTGCTATGGGAACCAATTTGGACGTTGTTTTATCACATTGTCACAAATCTAGCGATTGCAGGTGAAACATTAGAGTATCTGGGAGAACTAAATTCTGGTGCTCATCTTTATTATTCCAAAGTTGTTACTTCACGAATTTACTATATGTACTCAGTTTACTCATGGTTGCAGGTTTTAATAGGGCCTTTCTTTACAGGCTGTATGCTTATGAGTTTCAGAGGATTATTAAAAGATAAGGAAGAAGAAAGTGCACCGCAATTTGTAGGTGAAACAAAAAGCACAGCAATAAAAACACTCAGCCCCATGAAAGGGGCCGAGTAGGAGGAAGTTTATATTTATTAAAGACATGTCAGGAAATTATAGGAGGTTTGTTTGCAAAAAATTGATGTGAAGTCTAGTACAACAGAATGGTCAGGAAGCATTGATAGGGCTTTTAGTGAAATCTTTCAACTTTTTGGACAAGCAATATTTGGTATTGGGGTAGGACTTGGAGAACTTATTAGATTTGCTTTTCAGAGGACTTTAACTGCCTTTCTAGCTGTGTCTAGTTACTGCTTGTATGTTTACTTATTCGTAAAAGATAACATTCATTTAAAGCTATTCCTGGCCTTGGATAAGGATGCCTTCTTTTGGTTGAGGAACAAAGGGCTATTCAATGGTGATAATTTATATCAATTTTTACTAGTATCAAGTGTTGTTTTACTACTTGCTTGTGCCACTTTTGGTTTTCGTTGGATGTATCTCAGGGCCAGGGATGAGAAAATATTTAAGCTGGCCAGGCTAAAGAATTCTGAAGATAAATTCCCAAGAGTATTGAGTCGTATTCGTATTGATAATGATTCAGTTAAAATGCGAATTGACCCAAAAGGCTTAGGTGTTACAGATTTTGAATCAAAAAAAGATCAATTGGAGGGATTATTTAAGCTTGGAGTAATAGAGGAAATAAAGAGGGTTAAGAATGACCAATCTAAAATAGAAATTCTCTTTTCTAAGGCAGAATTGCCAAGAATGATTAGATTCTCCGACCTTGAAACAAGTCAGGTTTCTAAAGATCACTTCGTTGTTGGAATGTCCAAAAATGGAGTAATAACTCAAAATATTGCAGAATTACCACACATGCTAATTGCAGGAATGACAGGCTCAGGGAAGAGTGTCTTTTTCAAGCAAGTTCTTTTGTCCTTATTAGGGTCAACACCCAAACTAAAAATGTATCTTATTGACTTAAAGGGAGGCCTTGAAATGACGGATTTCAAAGACTCCGACAGGGTTGAAATCATTTCTAATGTTAAAGATGCGGTGGACGTTTTAGAGAAGGTAAAAGAAGAAATGGAAGATCGCTTTGAGCATCTAAAATCTATTGAAAAGAAAACGATAGTTCCTGAAAGAGATGGAATGCCACGAATTATTCTAGGAATTGATGAGTGTAGTGTCCTCTATATGAAAAAGAATAAAGGAAGTAGTGATTACCATAATAAGGTCAGAGCAAGAGAAATTACTGATGATATTGCCAAACTCTCTCGTGCAGCAGGAATCCACCTTGTTTTAGCAACTCAAAAGGTAACTAAGGAAACAATTGATACCAGTATTCAAGACAATATTGCTGCAAAGGTATGTTTTAAGATGAGTGGTAATAATGCATCTGTACTCGTCTTAGGTAACAAAAGAGCTGAAGAGCTTCCACAAATCAGGGGAAGAGCTATTTGGCATTACGGCCAAGACTTTATTCAATTTCAAGCACCATTTATCGAAGAAAAAGAGATTATTGAATTTTGTAAGGGAGATAAAACGAAACAAAAAACTAAGGTGTTAAAAAAGAAAAAAACAAGAGGTGAAAACATTGAGAAAGATGAAGAGTCACTTGTTGGCGAACTGGATGAAGTAAAAGAAGGAGGAACGATTGAAGAATAAAATAAAAAGAGTGAGACTTCAGCAGCGAGACATACAACTTTTTGATTATTTGTTTAGGCATCGAGTAGCGATAGCGAAAGTAATTCATAGGGACGTTTTTAATGACTATAAATCTTTAAAGTGTACAAGAGTAAGATTAAATCGTTTGATGAGGGCAGGATATATTCAAGCAAAATACTTTAATCTTGAGAGCAGAGATAAGTGCTATAGGTTAACAAGTTCCACAGTTAAAAGATTTATTGATTTTTCAAAGAATGCATATATATGGAAGGGCACTAATAGCCCAAACCATGACATTAACCTAATTGATATATGGAGGTCATTAAAGAATAGGGAGAAAATCGAATATATGCTTACTGAACATGAATATAATGTTCGGGATAATTTGAAATGTACCGAAGCAAGGATGAATCTTGGTGATTTAAGGCCAGATGGCTATTTAGAGATTCGAATTGGAGGGAAAAGTTTCAAGGCAGCACTTGAATACGAAAGGTCTTCTAAAACCAAACCAAGGTATTTAGACCTGATAGATCGTTATTACCGCAATAAAAATATAAAAGCTGTTTTCTATATATCTGAACATGAAGGAACACAGAAACAAGTTCAAAATGCTGAACTTGAGTACAGGACAAGAAGCCAGGAACCTAAATTCTTTTATGCTTTAAGAGATAGTATTAATGAGAATGATACTATTCGTTTCAGATCAGTAGGTAGTAAAGAATATCAAATTGATTTCAAACTAAGTGTTGTACCTACTGATTCCGAGACAACAGTAAGTACAAAACATATAACCATGCAATCCATTGAAAACATTAGAAAAACGATTGTAACCAAATTTTTCGACGAAAATCCTTCTTCCCCCCTATGCAGGGAGTACAACAATAAACCACAAACAAATATAAACGAAGCCGGAGGTCTGAATGGAAACTAATAATAATACAACAAATCAACAAAAGACTAAGACTGACTCTAAATACACAGGCATAAGACTGACCAAATCTACCGCAACCAAGTTGAAGAAAGTTCTCGCACAAGTTAACAAAAAAGATTTTGGAAATACTGTCAAAATAGATACTCTGATAAATTATCTCATTACAACAATGCAAAAAAATACTGTAACAGAACTGCAAGAAGATTCTCTAAGCGAAGAAGATAAGTTCAAAAGAGATTATAAAAATTACTGCTCTAAAAATGGCAAAATAACTAGAGATGAATTCTTCAAATTAGTACGTCAAGGCTTAGTATTTCAGTCCTCGCAAATGTAACGGTTTGCTTTGAAAAAGTGACAATGATTTAAGCAACTTGTGACATTAATTTTTTGATAAATAAACATAAAAAATAAATGTCAAACAGAAAGGATTTTGATAATATGGACAACGAGAATATTGGAAAGTCAGAGCGTTTTCAAAAATACTCTGACTCGTTCTTTGACAATTTAATATGGTTAACGAGTGAAGAAGCTGCCTTTTACATTCGAAAATCAGTCGGTGCTTTAAGAACTATGGTCTCTAGGGGCCAAATCAAATGTAAAAAATGGCGACGACGATTGTATTTTCGAAAAGACGACCTTGATAGGCTGCTTGAGAATTCTACAGAAATTGTAGGAGGTCTCTATGGCAGTTAATGAATATCAAGAAAACGACCAAACCTTTTATCGGGTTTACGTCAACGTAAGAAGTAAAAAAGACCCAGGCCTACGAGTGCAAAAAACACTTTATAAGCTGAAGTCAAAAAGGCAAGCGGAACGAGAAGAGAAGCGTCTCATTAAAGAGGCCCTAGAAGAAATCAACGACATTGAATGTCGTGGTCTATTGTGGGGTGCTGTCGTGAGAAAGTGGGAAGAGTACGAAAAGGAGAATACCTTTTCGAGACTTTCAGACGAGACGGTCAAAGACTATCTTGCCCTGTTAAGAAATTGGTCTGGTAAGTGGATGAAAGTTCCTGCTAACCAAATCGGAATTGCAGATGCAAGAGAAGTTCTAAGGAAGATGGAAGACGAAGGAAAATCATACAAAGTTATGAAAACCTTCAGAAACGTAGTTCATAGAATTTATCTTTGGGGGCTTGAAGAAAGACTTATCCTTGGTGTTAACAAAACACCGATGGATGGTTTAAGTCTGACTAAGAAAACTGAAGACAAACTCCCCGAAATTTTAACACGAGAGCAGATAAAAACTCTTTTATATGAGGCAAAGAAACAAGATCATCCTTGGTATCCAGTTTGGGCTTTTGCAATCCTAACGGGTATGAGGAATGGTGAACTGTATGCATTGAAATGGTCAAAAGTTGATTTTGAAAATGAAATTATGAGAGTCGATGAATCTTATAATACAAAAACAAGAACAACCAAATCAACAAAAGCAGGATATTGGCGAAACGTACCAATATCTTCTGAGTTGAAAGAGCTTTTGATTATTTTACAAAACAAGACAGGCGAAACAGACTTTGTTTTACCTAGACATTGGCAATGGGATAGAGGAATGCAAGCAAGTATATTAAGGTCTTTTTGCAAAGATATTAATATACCTTCAATCAAATTCCATACTTTGAGAGCTTGTTTTGCAACGCATTTGTTATCTGATGGCGTGTCCACTCATAAGGTGATGGCCGCAGGAGGTTGGCGAGAAACTAAGACAATGGATATATACTCTCGATTGTCTGGTGTTGATGTAAAAGGGGCAACAGAAAGCCTCAAAGTTCTACCTAAAAATCTTAACGACGAAGAAAACGTCGTTCAACTTTTCTCTTCAGATCAGTAAGAAGTTCTCCCGAAGGAGAGCTTCTTGAATTCTTTCATTTTGTTATCCATAGACTTTGGCCTAGTTTTGAAAGGCCACCCGTGATAGACTAAATGTGTAGTCAATATTGATTACAAAACGCAAACTATCACTTGAGGGGGATGCGGAAAATTCGTTGGCTAGGTTTGGCTAAGTAAAATGCACTTTTTAACCTAACTAACGAAGATAATTGGACGTGGGTTCGATTCTTCCGACCTCCACCAACTGCAATGCTGGACGAACCCTCGGTCACAAGGGTTTCGATCTCAGCATTTTTTTTTGCCTTTTTTTCAGACCTTCCACCACGAGACGTATTAGCTAAGCCTAGTGTCCTTCCAGCTTTAAGAAAAGGGAGTATGACTCCTTTCTCATCACCAGTGTTTCTCTGGTCTTTATTCTTATTCTCCTGAGTCCAAACATTAATTTGAATCAAATTATCAGGGCTAATATTGATGCTCTTTATGACGCTCTTGGCAACTAGACGCTTCTTTTGAAGTTTAAATTTTCTAAATCTCTCAGAGCTAAGCTGTTTAAGATTTTCGATAACAAAGTCTGGGTTAATTGTTTGAGGTTCTTCATTGGATGCCTTGATTTCAAGCTCAGCAATTTGTTCCTGAATATTTTGAAGCTCTTTCTCTGAGTCTTTTAACCTCTTAACAATGGCATCAACACTACCGGCCATATCTGTACTAGAAATAACATCAATGAGTTTGTTAATCTGCCCCTGTATTAGCTTTTCTTCTCTCTTTTTCGCTTTTAATTCCCCTTTATATTCAGGAGCTGAGTTTGTAGAGAGTTCCTTTAAGATGCTAATGAAATCATCTTTAAGGGCTTGATTGTTTAAAATACTAAATAGGTGCTTCTTAATTCTTTGCTCTAATTCAATTGCAGGGTATCGCTTAACCTTGCATTCTGATTTTTTGCTGTGGCCATAATAGTAATGCTTGTTTGTTTTTCCTGTGGCTGATTGGCCAAATAAGGGCTGTCCACATTCATCACAGGTAAGTAGTCCAGAGAGGATAAAGTCATGTGTTGCAGTATGCTTTACAGCTTTGTTTGCCTCTAATATCTTTGAAGCTTTTTTGAAATCAGCCTCATTAATAATTTTTTCCCAAGAGGCATCAACGAAGTGGTATTTTTCTGTAGTTTTCAATGTAGATTGATCTAGTTCTTTGTTTTCCTTATTTACTTCTCTTTTTCCCATGTAAAACGGATTCGTAAGAAGTCTATAAACTGTGGAATGAGTAAAAGCTTTTCCTCCGTAGTTGTTTCCAGTTTTAGAAGTCCATGCTTTATTTTTGATATTCTTACTCTTTAAGTATTTTAGAACCTCAGAGATTTGTCCTGATTCTAAGAATACTTGGTACATCTTTTTTACAATTCTGGCTTCATCTTTGTTAATAACTAAAGAGCCTGATTGAGTAGGGTGTTTATCAAATCCTAGAATAGGTGTCCCACCATTTAGAAGACCCCTTAATGCTCTAGCGTGGAAATTATTTTTGATACGTTCTGCCGTAAGCTCTCTTTCAAATTGCGCTAGTGCCATGATGATTGTCATAAAGACTTTTCCAGCAGGGCTAGTTGTATCGAAGTCATATTGTAAGCAGATAAAGTCTGCTCCTAAATCTTCAAGTTCTTGAACGAAATTTAAAAAGTCCGTGACTGAACGGCTAAGCCTTGATAGTTCGGTAACGATAACAGTATCAATTTTATTTCTTCTTACATCATCAAGGAGTTTTTGGTACTGAGGCCTATCGGTATTTTTTCCAGAATATGCTTCATCTTTATAAATACCAACAAGTTTTCCCCACTTATTATTCTCGTATCTATTCTTCTCTTCAATTTTTAGTTTTAGTCGTTGTACTTGAGACTTAATTGAGCCTTCTTTATTCTTGGCTTGCTCATCTGTACTTACACGACAATAAATTCCAACTTTTCTCATATAAAGTTCCTATTTATTTTTTATAATCAAATCAACTTTAAGTCCTATGCCATTGGCAATTCTTATCAATTGATTGATTGAAACCCCTCTTTCAGTACCTCGAAGGGTTTTATTTACATTCTTTCTATCCATACCGATCATTCGGCCAACTTCACCTTGGGATAAGTTTTGATTGTCCATCTCACTAAGTATTTCCTTAATCAGTTTTTCTTTAATTTCTGGAACATCTGTCTCATCCCAATCAACCACTTATATCTCCTTATCGGTACAATTAAAGACTAGCGTGAATTATCACGCTAGTCAATAGAGTAAAAAATATAAGTGATAACAGTGGGTTAGGAGCCTGTTACAGATATGTTTGGAAAAATTAATTGGCATAAGTGCTTTATTCTTTCCTTATTTTGAATATCTGATATTTCAACAGGGTTAATTTCAATTACAAACTCTTTTAGCCTAACTTGGCGTTTACGCTTCGAGAGTTCTTTCTTTTTCTTCTTTACTGACACGTTTTGACTTTGTTTTTCTCGGGGAAAGTTCCAGAAGTGTTGATTTCAAAACCGCCTCAATATCATCGTTATCATCAATATTTGAGACAACATTTTTTAGGTACTCCTTAGTGTTAAAATGTTCTTTAGATATTTTCTTTTTGTATCTAGTGAAATAGCTTTTATAAAACTCTGAGATTATCCAAGAGCCGAGTTTTGAGGGAGTAATTTTAATACACTTTTGATCTTTCATTTCTTCATACATAGAAGAAAGAGCCGAGATGGCCCCCTCATCTAAAATCAGCCGTCCTGATTTTAATTTTGTCATTTATTATCTTTTAATCCTTTTGAAGTGTGCAGTAACAAGATAGTCACGCACAATTTGATTTTTGTAAGTTCTACTTGAAGTAGAACCCTCATGTCTAAAATGTCTTCGTCCTTTACCTTGGCAGGAGCCATATCCAAGAAAACCTGTTTTAACATTTCCTTTGTTCGTATCAGGCGTAATGGCTAAACTAACTTCATTGCTTTCTTGTAGCATTTCTTTTGAAACTGCAAACTCAGTTGTAATGACCATACCACCGTGATTTGTGATTCTACCTAATGGGTAAAGATTATTACCAATTTTTAACCTTAGTTTTGAATCTTCAACTTTGTCTGAAAAAAGAATGTCTTGCTGAACTTGTCCATTATAGTTTCGATATTTCAAGTTACATCGACCTTTTCTAGGTATATCAAAGCATATTCTCTTAACTGCGAAACACATTGGACAAATAGGGTCGCGTTCACAATGTCTTTGATCCCAAAATGAACGATGTGATCTCTGATAGCTTGGGCCAAACATAGGTACGTTCATTTTTCCTGTGATCGTTAAAACAATCGTTTCTCCAACTTCAACATCTGTTAAAAATGTTTCGCCTGTGACTTTTTCTTTTTCTACTATTGGTTCATAGACTATTTGTGGAGTCGTGGGAACTGGTGTCCTATGTGCGTTTTCTGATTCCTCATCCCATTTCTCCCCACATGAAGCTAAGGAGATTAGTAGAACTGCTAAGGAAAGTTGTTTAACCAACATTATTCCTTTTCCTTTTTACTTGAAGGAATCCATTGTGGGTCTTCTGAAATAATCCATATACGGTGTCCCTCAATTAATTTTTTGCCTTGTACTTGAGTATCGACCCACTGTGATTCAACGACTGGTTTTGAAAGGCCGGGGCCATTTTCCTGTGAATAGTTTTTCGGGTAATCAACTCCAAATTTATCAAGGTTAAAAAGTGTTTCTCTTCTAGTCTTCTGGTCTCTTTTCTTTAGACCCTTGTGGATAAAGTAAGACGCAATACCACTGATTGCACCGCCGACAAGTGCGCCTTTAAGAGCGCCTTGGCCTCGGTTCTTGCTTAGTGATGCTCCTGCTACCGCACCCGTTGCAGCACCAGTCGATACACCTAGAGTCAGTGATTCTCTCATTGTTGAACAACCCGTAGTCAATATGGCCATTGCCATAATCAAAATTGATACTTTATGCATAAATGCTCCTATGTCTGATTGAGTCTTATTATTGAGTTTAGAAACTAAATAATTTCGACAAGTTGAAAGAAACTGCATTACCTGTTACAGGTAACACAGAGGTAGGGTAGAAAATGGACACTAGAACTCTAGTTCATGTCCTTTTCTGTTTTGAAAGGTGACTCCATCAATCATGTTTTGTTCATTTTCTAGCTTGTGAAAGTAAAACTTAGGTTCATGACCTTTATAATGAAGTTCTTCATAATGTTTAATCTCATTTATGATCGAGTTAGTTTTGCTAAAGTACAAAACCACATCTACATTTGAGCTAATGTAATAATCTATAACTAACTGTTCATACCTTTGAGATGCTTTTTCAGTACGTTCAAATTCAACTGCACCGTGATAGCGTTCATTATCAAAATTAATTAATGCATATCCATCACAGTTAAGATCAACAAATTGCCTCGTGAGGTCATCATTGGTGAAATCCTCAAAACATTGAAGTTCGTTCTCCGAATAATATTGGAGTATATTTTTTGAACTTTTTAATGCTTCTCCTATAATTACAAGAGGGAGATCATGCTCAATGCTTGAACTTTTAAGTTGCTTTCTTACAAGTGCCATAGGGGTTACTTCCTTTAGCTTTAGAAGCCCCTTGTCAGTTAGATGAAATACTTTTTTAAAGCTCTTTAAGCTATAATGAGATTTAAAAGATATGAAATTACTTTTCTCTAGCTTTTTTAGTCTTTTTCTTAGATTGCAAAACTCACTTGTTGGGTAACAAAAATGTTGAATCTGCTTAACGTCAGCCACTTTATACTTAAATAAAAATTCAAACAGCTTAAAGTCTCTTTCAGTTAATTTTGTGTTTTTAATTCATCATCTCCTTTGCTTTCTCGTTGCTAGATGCCTTTCGGATTACTTTTTTCTTTTCTCCTTCGACTTTTTCGAGGGACACCATTGGGCCATGAAATGTCTTTTCTTTTTCTTCAAAGTTTTTGGCAATGAGACTTAGCTCACTTTCTAGCTCATCCTCCGAAAGAAATGGTGCTTGAACTTCAATAAACTTGTTACCAGTTGCCCAAATCCCACGTCCCTTAACATCTGGAAGGTTTAAAGCCATTTTATTTCCAAGAACTGTCATTGAGCCTTGAAGTGTATTCATTCTAAAACACATTCGACCACCAATGTTCTCTTGAACTTTCGTATCAATAGTTTCCTTTGTGACCTTTTGAGTCGCTAGAATTAAATGAATACCTGCGGCTCTTGAAAGCTTTGTTAATTCATCTGTAAGCTCTCTGGCTTCCTCGATGAATTTTTTCTTAGCAGAATTGGTTTTCGTCTTTGTATAAAGAACTGATGCCTCATCAACGCCGATAATTATCTTATCCATCTTGTCCCTTACAGGATCAATTTCTTTCAACTTATTTTTCTCAAGGTAGTTAAATCTTCTATCCATTTCAGCCTTAAGATTTTTAAGAACTGTAACAGCATCTTTTTCTGTTTTTATGACCTGTACGTTGGGAAGGTCTTCAAAAGGACGCATTTCAACCCCTTTTTTTAAGTCTAAAAGGTATAGCTGAAGATTATCACTTGATTTTAAGAGCGAAATTAAAGTCTGCTTGAAGAAAACACTTTTACCACCACCAGTTGTTCCAGCGATTAACATATGTGGCAAACTGGAAATATCTTGAGATAAATATCCACCAAGAGACTCACCAATTGAAAAGTTATAAGGCTTTTCATTTTCCTCTGGTAGCTCATAGTAACTAACTTTCTCAGCCAACCTTTTTTTCGTTAAGTTGAATTGAGTATATTTAGGGTTCTTACATGGCTTAATTTCTTCAACGATTTGGCCAAGAGCCGAGGTTAAATCATTGATCTTAGTCTCATAACGATCAGCTCCTATTCCCTCAGATTTAACAATTACCCTTGATTTATACTCATCAAGCTCAATCACCTGTACGACTTTGGGGGCGACACCATTACCGGCCTTGATAGACAAGAAATCAAAATCTTTTTGATATGATTTGATTTTCTTATATTCTCTTAATCCCAACGCTGGAAAAATTAGAACAATTCCACTAGATAAGAACAGGAAGAAATAGCTAAGCCAAGGAACCTTTACAAGCAATTCAATAATTCCTTCAGTAAACCAAAATGGCATTAGCTTATGAAACAGAATCAAGAAGTCATAGTTATAGGTCGCTGTAAAGCAGGACATCGTGAAAAAGAATAGGTAAAACCATGTTTGCATTGATTTAAACTTAATTCTTTTAAGGCCATAGTGAGAAATACTAAAATAGAGTTGAAATATCTTTCCAAAAGCTAAAAATAGCTTTTCTGCCGCCTGATTAGAGTTTTGTTTTTTCATTTTTAATCTTCTTTGATTTTTAAGGGTGCGATTAGAGAAACAATAAGGTCACTTCCAGCATCTACAGTGACATATGCCTTTTCATTGGATAATTCACCGGCTTGTCTATTTGCTTCCATTTCAGAAACTTTAGATACGCCATGATAAAAGGCATTTTTCATAGTTGCTTTAGGAGTAACAGCACCGCTTTCGCCTAATGCTTGTTTTTCTGTTAATACGTCTGTCATTCCTGAAACCATGCTTAGCCCTAGAGTTGTTGCAATTCTTACTGTAGCCATTCCATGATAGTCCCCGAGTATTCCAGTAGAATAATCTTGAGGGTTTAAAGCTTGAGCATTAATTTCAAATTCTTTACCATCAGGGAAGATTGCTTTTACAAAAGTAATATAAACTTTCTTACCAGTTCCTTGGTAATTCACACTTCCAAGTAAAATTGTGTCTTTTGGAATTTTATTTTTACCTTTAAACGAACCACCATAGGGCAATAGAACTTTTATGAATTGCTTTTGATCTCTAGTATCAATGGTGCTAATTAGTTTTCCAATGAAGTTTGTTCCCGTAGGAAGGGAGCCTTCTGAAGATGGAAGGTCACTTCTGGAAATTATCTGCTTTGCCATTAACTTGATTTCTGGGTCAGGTATATGCCTTGCTCTTTTCACTTTGGACTTAACATCACTTTTATTTTTGATACCTCCTTGGATATTTGAATTTTCTTTTGTTGTAGTGAGTTCATTTTCATTATGAAATCTATCACTATTAATTAAATTCCTATCAACCTTTTTTACAATCGCTGTGTTCTCGGAAGACCCATATATTTGCGAAATAGCTATTGCTGTTACAACTAAACAACCTCCTGCAATAGCAAAGTTCTTTTGATTTAGAGTCGATTTCCCTTCAACTTCATTTAAAAAAGTCGATTTAAACCATACCTTAATTTTCTTAGCTATAAGAAGTTCCGCGAGATAATTGTTTTGAGGCTTTCGCTGCTATTAAGTAAGTGAAGAGTAAATCCTTCCTTTTTAACAAGTTTAAAGAAGATTCGACCTTCGATTCCTAGACCTTTCTCAACTTTGTCACTAGAAAAAATTAATCTTTGATTAGGCAGTTTTACCTTCGATCTTGTCAAAAAAAGATCAATGTCATTTATTTTGACTTCTTTCTTACCTTTGTTAATGATTTTAAAGTCTAAAACATAGACACTTGGTCTAATCTCCGTGATACTTTTTGTTTCACAAATTATTTTGGACTTTAGCGAAATTTTCTTTCTTACGTTCTTTTGAGACAGTTTTCTTTTCTTCTTCAATTGTAAACGTGGAGATTTCCACCGTACATTAACTAAATCGTCATATTGACTGTAGTTTCCTGCGTTCAAGATAAAACCAAATGTATGATACTCACCATAAACAAAGAGATTTGTTTTAACAGCACCTTGGGGCTGAATAGTAATATCATTTCCAATGAATTCAACATTGAAATAGTTTTGATTTCCTACAACAACTTTTTTAGGAGTTTCTCTAAATCTTAGTACAGTTGATTGGCCCAGCTTTAAATAGATAGGCTCCATTCTTTTTGATGAAACCTCTATCATTCTTATTTTTCCAGCAAATGCACTTACAGATATAAAGGAGGAACAAACCAAAAGGATAAATAATCTCATTTACTTAACCTCGTGCTCTATTAAACCATTAACGTATAGACCCAAGGGATTCCATTTGTTTGGTGAGTCTTTCAATATCTGTAATGAAATTTGAGTTACTGATATTAAAGGAAGGCCTTTAAGTCGAATTACTCGATCAAATTGTGCTACAACTTCTTTATCAGTCACAGATACGTTTATTTCTCCAACATATTGAGAAAATTTGTCTTCACCGTCTGGCTTAGCTACTTTTTTCTTAGAATTTTTTGAAACGAGGCTATAAAAGTCATCTGTTACAAATGGTCTAATATTAAATAGCATTGTTTTACGTTCAAATTTCTTCCATTCATAATTTGCCTTGATAAATGTTTTAACAAAGCGTTTAATCTCATCCTTACCAATGGGGTTATTCTTTCTAGTTGAGTGGTGACGTATGATCTCACTATTACCTTTTTCGATTACCACGGGAGGTAAAGACGATACATAGGCCAAAATTGAGAGTGTTATAACTAAGCATCCACCTAGAATAAAGCAAGTAACCCGATAGGTATTAGCAAGCCTGTTAAGGGCCAACCACTGGCCTTTTGCCGATATTTTACTCATGTTTTTCTCCGATTTTTAAAGTCAACTTTGATGACGTTGTTTGGAAGTGGTTTTGATGTGTTTCTTACCTGTGATCTCATCTTATTTGAAAAACTATTTTTCGCATGATGAAGACCTGTTTTCATTCCAGTTCCCATTCGGTTAAAGCCATTTTTTGTTCCTTGAACAGTTCCTGTTGTTAGTCTTTTTCCTTGTCTCTTAGCGACCTCTTTAACAACTTTTCCGGTCGCTAATGTAGGTGCTGCGGCAAGGGCGGAAGCGGCACTAGACATTCCATCACTGATTAGTGATTTTGTAGTAAATGGAATGAATAACATGGATAGCCCAATACAAAGATTAACTAATATGGTAGTTAGAAAATTATCCCAACTTCCAACAGCAGGACTCGTCGCCAACTTTAAAAGCATTACACCTAAGATTGACCAAAGTATTTTCCAAGTAACAACATTTATTAGCCCTTTATAGAGGTTCGTTGTAACAAATGAAGTCCCTCTGGAAATATACATTAAGATCATCAATGGGGAACAAACGTAAAGGACTGACCAAACAAAATGAACAAGAACATTAGCAACGAAGACACCAACATATGCGATCACATAGGATAAGAGGTTGAGCACGAAAATTACTGCCTCTCTGAATTTAAGCCAGCTAACCTCAGTGTCCTGATAGTTCTCTTCTAAGTGCTTCATTAAATCTTGAAGTTTGGTTATGCCTTGGATCTTTTCAGTTATTCCATCGCCAACCATAGAAATGGTATTGATAACAAAGTCGAAAGATATTAAGAGTAGAATTGATATTACAACTCTTTTCAAAATATCAGATACATTTGGATTCCTGTCAGGGATTTTAAAAAACTCTAATATTATTATTAGAAGTGTAAAAGGGATAATTAATATCCAGTACAGCTCCTTAATATTAGCATTTAACTCCCTACATACCTCTGGTAGGTATTCAAACATTAGAATTTTGGCAGATCAAAACTTCCATCAAAGCGTTTTAAGTTCTTCTTTATATCGCTATTGATTTTATTGAAGTGTCCAACACTATCTTTTCCTTGTTTGTTCATCATTGCCAAGTTCTCACCTTGGAGCTTTAAAATCTGTCCATTAATACGGAGTAATTGATTTAAAGTGTGGAGAATCTTTGCGTTTGTTTCTGCATTCATCCTCGCAGCTCCTTTAGGTGAAGCATTTCTACTTTGAATAGAAATCTTTGTTGCATTTTCCTCCTGTTTTTCAGCATAGCTTTTGATGTTACTGGCCATTTTAATACTTTCGGCTACGGTTTGATCGTGAAGCATCTGAAGAGCTGATTCACCTGATTTTGGAATTTTCCCATAGACATCCTGAATGGTATTGTAGGCCTTTTGAAAATTCTTTAGCTCTGATAAAATCTTCTCATCTTTTATGGGTAGTGAGTTTAATAGGCCTATTGAGTTTTCAAGACCTGAATTAATCAACCTAATATAATCATTCCCATGTTTGGCAGTATCTATCGCCATTTTTAACTGCTGGTATCGCTTTATATTCTCAGCTAAGATTTTAACCAAGTAAGGAATTTGTGCCCAACCAGCACCTCCATCACCCCAAAAGGCAAAAGTTGGAGAAGTGTTTAACATCAAAGCAAAGCTAACAATTATTACTTTAATCTTTTTTATGCTGCCTCCAATTCGCCATAGGCGATCTTTTTTAGTACATCTATTGTTTTAAGCTCTGGATATTTAACCTTCATCTTGTCGATCATTGCTTTGTCGCTTCCATCGGTTGTGCATATCCAATAACTAAGAGGGTCAGGAATAAGACGTAAAATAACTTTTCTTTCATCTTGCATATAGAGAAATTCAGAATATTCTCCCTTAACAAGTTCTAAACTTTTAATTACTTCTGTCTCATCCTCTGAGAAATCCATTGTTTTTTGAAAGTCTTCCCAGTCAATTTTTCTTTGCCTCAAGATAAAAACACTACTGGTATTTGGAAATACAGCATTTTTAATATCTTGATTGCTTAAAAAGTCTTTATAGTTCTGGCTAATACACCAAATACCACCGTTAAACTTTCTAAAGGTTCGATATGCCTCAAGTGTAAAACTCAATCCACTTTGAGTTTCAAAAAGTTTCCAAGCTTCATCTATAATTAGAAGATAAGGCTTTGATGTATCTTTTGAGGCCTCATTCTTAATAAAGTCTGTAAACAACAAAAGAAAAACATTTTGAAGGTCTGGATAAGTGTCTAGGCCTTTCATCTCTATAGTAATGAGGTCTTTATTTAGAGTGACATTACTTTGACCATCAAGCATTCGTCCAAAAGCTGTATTTCCTGTCCATGAATAAAGAATTTCAGAATATTTTTTCATTTCTGAGTGATGATGATTTTCCAAAACTGACTTTAGATCACTTAAAACAGGGGTTCTCTTTTTCACTTTGTCATAAGTCATAAAAATTGCTTCTTCCAGTAATGCTTTATCTCTTTTAGGTAGTCCACGGCTATCCTCATCTTTTAGTATGGATTCAAGAGCAGCTAAAATAAGCTTCACTTTTGAAGTCGAAGGGGCATCTTCACCATTAAGATCGAACATATTAAGACATATTTTAGAATCAATATTGAGGTCAATAAATTCGCCATCAAGAACTTCGAGTAAACGCTGAGAGGAAGCACCATTGTCAATCCATACAATTTTTGGAGTTGGATTTTGACCATAGAATTGGAGCATTAACTGGCAAATCGAAAAACTTTTACCTGCACCAGAACCTCCAAAGATTAAACCATTCCAGTTCGGTAGCTCTTTAGCAAATGGGTCTAAAGAAAATAGTGAATAGTCTCTTGTTGGTAACAAGCAAACTGCTTTATTGTTTCCTTTCCAATTCCCATAAATAGGACATAAATGACTAGCGTTGGAGCTTTTTACTTTTTTATTTCGTAATCCCTTACAAACTCCCGGCCCGGAACCAAGAAAAGCGTCAAGAGAGGGATAGGTTTCAAGTAATCCTTCGCTTTGATTTAAACCTTTAAATGCTTTTAGAACCATGTCAGTCTTATTGTCTAACTCTTCAAGACTTTCGTCCCAGATCGTTAAACTCATATTCATGGAAACTAATTTCTCTGAACCATCAAGTAACTCTTTGATTAATTCTTCAATTTGACCAAGCTTGCTCTCTGATTCGATATCTGACACATTTTTACTTCCAGATGCCATAGAATGTGCAATTCTTCTTTGTAGCTGTAGTCTTTCTAGTTCTTTCTTTTGATCTTCAATCTTGACGCCTTGAGATAGCCAAAAGTGAAAAGGCAGTTTTGTGAAATTATGAATCATTGCTGCATGAGTAACACCTTCGGGCAATAAGCCTAGTGTGATTACACGAAACTTTTTCTTTCCTATTTCAAGATGATCTTTTGAGAAACTAACATCTGTTAAGGATATTTGCTCTTTAAAGTCAGGTGAAAGATAGAAACTCTCGTCTCGATACTTTGGTGAACCTAGATTTTGTTTTCTTTCAAGGTTGAAATATTCAAAACAAACATTATGCCAGTCAACTGCATTCAACTTTTTAGGTGATAAGTCGCAGTGATTTAAAGCATTTTCAACTTGCTTGTTTGTTCTTAAAAACTTCTTTTTAAAGGCATCATATTCAGTTTTAAATATAGGCTCATATTTCTTTAATGATTCCCAAAACTTTTGCTTAGAATACTTATGTTTTTCACTTCTGATGAACAGATAAACATCACTTTTAAAGTAATTATGGTATTCCATATTAGTCTTTAAAAACTCAGTTCTTGCCTCTGTGACATCTTGGTAGATAGCTGGCGCATTGATTGAAATGTTCTCGTGTTCATTTATCTTTTCTTGGTAGTCTGAGCTAACCTTGTAAAAGAATTGAATACTTAAACCTTCTTCAATTCCTGTCAGCAAATGCTCTAAATTTGTTGAGAGTTGATTGATCTTTTCACTTGTTGTGCAGTTAATATCAAAACCCTCAAGTTTATATCCAAAGCCTAAACTTCCATCCTCAAATACCATAATGTCATTATCAAAATGCCAATAAGGTAATTTATCTTTTAAACTTTGACTCATTGATCCTCACTTTAGTTTGTTTGAAGAACATTCCTTTGTTTCCTGCTGAGAACCTTCCATCATTCATGTAGTATCGAATTAGGTGAACAAGAAAACCATCTGGCTTATTTCTTTTTGCGATAAAAAGAATTACTGCCATAATTGCAGGTACAACGAAGACGAGGTAAAAACCTAATACTGTCTGACCGAAAATAAGATTCATTATTGCCGCAAATAAAAGTACAAAGAGAAGATCGTGGACTTCTAGGCCCACGATCTTGAGTTTTGAATCTAATTTTCTATGTACGATAGATTGATCTAGCTTCACTTATTGCCCTGCTGCTGATTGGAACCAACCAATAATGTGAGGGGCCATAAAGCCAACAATACTACATACAATTACCATGATGATTCGACCTTTAGCTGCACCATCTCCAGTTAATGCAAGGATAACGGCATAAACAAGACCAAGGACGCTTACTAACGGTAAAATTACCGTAATAAGTTTAGTAGTAAGTCCTTGCATTTTTGATTCAAAGCCGCCACCCATAACCTGTGCAAATGCCGACTCAGGAAAGAGGGCCATAACTCCAATTAATCCAACCATAAAAAATACTGAAAAAGCTGTAGATTTATTCATTACTGTTTTGCTCCTAAAAGAAGTTTTCTTGAGTAAGGCCCAAGGTTCATTACAATGTCGCCGTTTGTATCTGGGCTACTAAAGCCTTCACCAATAGGTCTTCGTTGATGAAACTTTCCATTTCTCTTAATCACGACTTCAACACGGAAATTGATGTGACCATTAGTAGAATCCATAGGTTTTAGGTAATATTGGTTCTCTGGGTGCATATCAATTTTTAATCTATATTCGCCAAATTGCTCATCATGAAATGCAACACCGGCTGGGTAGTATTTGTTTGTTTGCTGGTCGTACCACCAAAGTTGAAAAGTTTCGTTTTTTGTTGTTTTATTTGTTTCCATTTTTATCTCCAAAATTTATTAATAATTTACTCACCATTTCACCTTCCAAGTTCTAATTTAAGCGATACATAACTCCCTTGGGTTTTCTTCAGCCATTAGCTCTTTTAATCTGAGTAAGGCCTTTTCTTTAATGTTGATAACTTTTGATACTGTTGTTCTAATTTCTTTAGCGATTTCGTATTCGCAAAGGTTTTCCCAGAAAGTTAGATAGATAACCACTAATTGCTCTGATGGAAGCTCTGTTACTTTTTCTCTAACAAGGTTTTGCATCTGATGTGGATATTTCGGCTGCTTAATCATTTTTGAATTAATTTTGCTCAAATATCTCTGTGCTTCTTTAGCATCAAGATGTTTTCTCATTCTTTCTGGTGTCCATGTGATTTCTTTAACGTCCATTGTTTTCCCCTTAAAACTTTAAATTTGTGTAGTATTGAATCTTTCTTTGTTCTTCTTTGATCTCTTCCAATCTCTTTGTGTTAATTGGCCGATTCATATAACGCCAAAATGATTTAGCTATTGAAAATATAGAGCCAAAGATTTTCCTGCCGATGTTTTTAGTTTTTGATAAAGCCATTTTTCCCCCTGAACTTTTCAGTTTGTTTCTGGCTTTATGTATTGCTGGTGACGTGCCAACTTTAAAAAAAAGATTATTTCTAAAGAAAATAGATACTTATGGAATTACTGTTTTAAAAAGAACGTAAAATAATATCGCACGAAAATGTCGCGCGATATTTAACCGTTGCACTGGTGCGATATTATAAATATGAAATAGAAAAGAGAAGTTACGTTTCGATGCGAAACGGCACTTCTCCTTGAATATTAAAATTGATTAATTAATTTATGATTTTATTTTCTGACTTAGCTCTTATAAAAAATAAGGCTAAAGATAAAATATATAAGCTGAAATTGATGTTATTTATAAAAACCCATCCAAGCTGAGCAATTGCATATCCCACATACATTGGATGGTTAATAATGCCGTATATGCCCTTAGTTTGTTTCTTTCCACGCTTGGCAGGAGACACCCCAAGCTTTGTACCAAGGTCAATAGTGGCCCATGTGACAATGAGAAAGCCTATGATTGTGAGCAAGTCAGCCACTAATCTGTAGGCCCTAATTTCTAAACCAAACGGTGCTGAAAAATAAAGCAAAGGTAAGCCACTTGAAAGGTAAGCTATCATGGCCATTGTTTTGTTTGATTTTATTTCAGCACTTTCTCTTCGAGCCAGAAAGTATGAAGCGATCAAGTCTCTAAACGAGAGAACGAGGAAAAACAATTCTCCTGATTGAGTCCATCTCGTAATAGAAATAATAGCAAAGCCAAGCATAATGAGGCTTCCTAAGTATTTCATATAATCTGTTTTGACCGCTTCAACTGTTTGCATATTAGATTCCTGGGTTTTGTCGCCCTTCTAAAATTCCTCTAATGTCGAGGTCAGGAAATTGCTGCCTTCTAAGTTCTTCTAGTAAGACTTCTTTTCCTTCTATTAATCTAATGTAATGAACCATGTTCTTGATGATTAACTCTTTTTTCTCTTCTTCAGTTAGAACTTCTCTTGAGTCATCTTCGCTGGTAAGCTCAGTTTTATGAGCATTAAGAAGATCAACCAATACAGCTTCTTGCTCTGAAATTAACTCAGGTAGATTGGCCATATCATCAGCATAACTTTTGATTGTTTGAGCAGATGCTCCTATCGCTAATAATAGTGCAATAGCTTTTAAAGTTGTTTTCATTTAATTCCTCCCATCTTGGACAGATAATCCTTTATTACGTTCATTGTTTCTTTAGGGCACTCATAATGAGCAAAGTGCCCAGCATTTTCTATAACCTCTAAGTCAAACCCACCCAGATTAGCCTCATATTTAGCAGAACTTGGCGGTAGAACCTTATCAACCTCTCCAGTTATAAAAAGTTTAAAAATGTTTTTTGATTTAAGAGCTTTTAGGCAGTCTTCTTTTGTGGAGCTTTCCATAATTGCAGAACTGTAGCTTTTTACGCATACATTATCATCTGTGATTACAGAAATACCTTCACTTGAAGTTGCTGGGTTAAAATAAAATTCTCTATAAGCAAAAAACCAATCTTTGTATATTTCATCAGTCGGTGTTTCTTGTAGTTTTTTAGATAGCTCCATTTGTTCTTGGGTCAATTCCACATCAAAATTTTTATTCAAGACTTTGAAAGCATTTTGTGAAACGGGAGAGCCAATTGCAATTACTCCTAAAATATTTGAGTTATCCTTACTCGCAATCTCAACAGCCTGTATCCCACCAAAGGAATGCCCACAAAGAATCACATTAGGTATATCTTGAATATAGTTCTCAATTTCATTCAAAAGATTTCCATAAGTCGGTTCAACGCCTAGTGCAGAATTAGTGCCCATAGGGTCTAAAAAATGTAGGTTAAAGCTACTTTCAAGTTCCTTTAATGGCTTAAAAGACAGAGAACTAAGACCCGGCCCACCAGATAAAAATACCAAGTTTATTTTTGAAGATTCATTTTTCATTACTTGTGCTTTCATATAGCCCCTGCTTGAGTTGAAGATGGTCTTCCGCGACTAATATGGGGAATTAGTTCTTCGAGATTGTACTTCTTAATCCATCTATGCAGTGTTGAGATATGAACACCGAGAACCTTTGCACCCTCAACTTTATTTCCTTTTACTGTGTTTAGTGCGTCAATGATACTAGACTTTATTTCAGCTTCCTTCAGCTTCTCGTAATCAAACTTAGGCTTAATATCTTCAACTATTTTTGGTGCTGAGATGTTCAATGCTTTATAAATAATCACATCATCTATCGTTCTACGATCAGTGTATATAAGGGCACGTTCAATGATATTTCTAAGCTCTCTGACATTTCCCGGCCAGTGATATTCTTTTAACGCCTGATAAGCAGATGGAACCACATTAAAATATTCGCCATTTGAAATTTCATTTATAAACATCGTTGCGTAATAATCTATATC
Source organism: Halobacteriovoraceae bacterium (assembly GCA_020635115.1). Classification (NCBI taxonomy): domain Bacteria; kingdom Pseudomonadati; phylum Bdellovibrionota; class Bacteriovoracia; order Bacteriovoracales; family Halobacteriovoraceae; species Halobacteriovoraceae bacterium. Next base: position 350,848 of record JACKAK010000004.1, read on the forward strand.
TTCAGGCCTATTCCTCAAAGCAGGCAACCTGAATATAAATGTATTTAATCTCTGCTGAAGGTCTAATCTAAATTTTCCTTCTTCAACCAATTTATCAAGGTCGTGATGTGTAGCTGCAATGAACCTCAGATTTACTTTCCTTGGAACAGTAGAGCCTACAGGCATTACTTCTTTTTCTTGAATGGCTCTTAAAAGTTTTGCCTGTATTTCTGGAGAGCAATCCCCAATCTCATCAAGAAAGAAAACTCCATTGTGAGCTTGCTCAAGTAATCCAACCTTGTTTGAAGTTGCGCCAGTAAATGCACCTTTAACGTGACCAAATAATTCAGACTCAGCCGTTTCTCTAGGAATGCTGGCCATATTTGCTGCGACAAGACGTTTTCCAAGGTAGTTTGCAATATACTTGGCCATGTATTCTTTACCTGTGCCAGATTCCCCATTAATTAATATCGAGGCATTACTATTGCTTGATAATAGTTTATCAACGCTTCTAAACAGCTTCTTAATTTCTGTTGATTTGGTCTTAAACTGAAAACTACTATTTTTGATACTATCAAGCTCACGTTTTTTTATAATACCTTTTCGTATTGCAAGCCTAAGCGTTTCATCATGATCGCCATCTTTAGTTACAAACTCTATCAATGGCCTTTTCATGGCCTCAACAACACGCTTAGTATCTTTGTCTCCACTAAGTACAATGAAAGGTATCTGATGGTATTCTTTGAGTATGTGATCTATTAGGGATAGTCCGTCTTGCTCGTGTCCTTCAAAGTTGAGATCAATAACCGCTAATTGAATATCACTGTCTTTAAGAGCTTCTTTCGCCTCAGATACGCTTGAAGCTGTACAGATTTCAAATTCATCTGATAGCAAAATCTCACTACTTTCTAAAATACCTCTGTCATCGTCCACTAAGAGAATTAATTCTTTCTTCATAATTACCCCTGTAACCTTATGTCAAAACAAGCACCACCCAAATGAGATTTCCTGTAAATAATTTTCCCCCCGTGGAGTCTCACAATATGGTTAGCACCTGATAGGCCTAATCCTAGACCATTTTTCTTTTTTGATTTTCCTCGTCCTTGCAAAAAGAGTGATACCATCTCTTCTTCGATACCTTCACCGTCATCTGATACAGAAATAGAGATACCTTCTTCTATTTTTTGAACAGCAACCTCAACAATATTTCTACTAGCTTCGATCGCATTAACAACTAAATTACTAATCGCTCGACCAAGCATCATATTATCGTGAGCAAGTTCCGTTATTACTGGTTCATACTTTTCTACAATTTCGATATTTTCATAATCTGCCATTGCCATTTGAGCCTGTCCCGTTGCTCTTTTCACTGATTCATTTATATTCAGATCGCTTGGGTTTATTTCAACTTTTAGGTTTCCTTTTGAAGCTTTTACTTGAAATAATATTTGCTCAGCAATTTCTGCAACCCTGTTCTTAGCAAAATCCTTCTTGTCTTCAGGGACACCAACTTTGTTAATAATTTTTATCATCTGTTTCAGAGCTGCAACTGGTGTATGTAAATCGTGAATCAACTTTTTATAAGCTTCTACCGCCAGTTCTTTACCCTTAGCTTCGGCCAGTCTTTCATTGCTGACCCTAAGTTGAGAATTTGTGGTTAGAATGGCATTGTAGATGTTTTCTAATTCTTCAATTCTCAAATAGCTATTTAGATTAACCTCTCCAAACTTTTTTAACTCATGGATGCTATTCTCTAGGTCTTTGATTGGCTCAATAGATTTCTGTGCCGTTGAGATAATTTTTGTTGCAAGCACATTTAGCAGAATAAAGCTGAGAATAAATACAATGATTGTGACAGCTATAACCAGAGAGAATAAATCGAATGTTGGATTTAATAGATAAATCTCACCATTCATAGCAGATGGGCCACCATCTCTTTTAGTTAATGCTTTAGAGATTAAAAACCTTGAAGATAAGTCACTTTCAATTCCTAAAACTCGAATTCCATCAACAAAGTATGGCTTTCCAATTAGTGTATTATCATTACTTGAAGCAATTACTTCATCATCTTTGATGACATTAATAATGACCTTTTTCTCATCTGCAATGGAAGTGATGAACCTTTGCAGTTCTGGGCCATCTTGAGTTTCAACTAATGTCGAAATATGTGGAGCAATTGCTTTCACAAATGATTTGTCATTTTCTGAGTAAAAGACCAACAGGGCGTATGCAGCAAAAAATGCAGTTACAATGGATAAAGACACTGGTAACGCGATCCTATACGGAACTAACTTTTTTGATAAATACTCCTTGAAGGTTAAAGTTCTTCTTATCACTTTTTCCCTCCAAGTAAGCATTTTGAATCAAATTCAACTTTTCGATAATCAATATATGCAACTGCTAATAGGTTTGGCTCAAAGTTTCTTACACATTTATGAATCCAATAATGTGGCCTTGAGTGAAACAGATTTGCAGATAAAGCAAGCTCATTAACTCTGCTGGCTAACTTTTCATACACCTTATAACGCTTTAAACGATCTTGGAGCTTTCGGGCACTGACAAGAAGTTCATCTATTATTGAATCTTTAACGCCGCTATAGTTGTCAGGATTATTTGAAGCAAAATTATTAAGTAAAAACTCTGTATCTGGATAATCTACAATCATTGAAACTAGAAAAGCATGAAGTGTTTTTTCTTCATATCTTTTCATCATTTCAGTCCATTCCAAAATTTCGGTCTTTATATTCCATCCTTTTTCTTTTAGGTCTTTTTCAAAGAAAGCCGCTATCTCCGCTGTTTTCTCAAGACCAAAAGGAATAGTGATTGTAATTTGAGTGTGAGGTGGAACAATTACTTTGCTTTTTTTCTCTGGTTGTTCTTCGATATGGCCCGGAAAACCTTGAGGCACATATCCATAAGCAGGAGCAGCACTTGGATAAAATGTTTTTCTAAACTTTTCATTGTCTATACTTGCTTGTAAGGACTTTCTAACTTTCAGATCATTTAATGGAGCAATTCTTGAGTTAAACCCAATAATCCATGTGTCGGCAACTACAGTGCTGATGTCTTGACCATTTTTAAAAACATCTTCTAATCCATTTAGTGGCCAGCTTGATAAGTCGTGGAGCTTTCCATTTTTTGCCTGTTTCATTGCTGAATCTTGATCTATAGCTCGAAGAATTATTGTGCTTAATTTTGGACTTTCACCGTGATACTTATCAAATTTCGTTAAAGTAATGTCAGTTTTACTTTCTGAAACAACTTTAAACGGCCCGGCTCCAATAGGTTTTTTGAAAAAGTCTTTGTTCTTGACCTTATTTGCAGGAAGTATTTTTGCAGTTCCCCCGGCCAATACATAAAGAATTGGTGGGAATGGACTCTCTAGCTCTACAGTAACTGTTTTTTTATCAATTGCTTTAATGCCTGAAAGGGTTTTACTTTTCCCTGCATGGTACTCATCAGCACCTTTTATCATGTCATAGTATTTAAAAACTTTGCTTTCAGGTGCTAGAACACGACTAAGAGATGCAACAACATCGTTAGCATTTATTTTTTCACCATTATGAAATTTTGCTTTTGAATTAATAATGAAGGTAATTGTTTTGCCATCTTCACTTGTTTCCCATGATTCTGCTATTCCGGCCTTAATCCCATAGTTTTCAGTAAAGCGCAGCAGACCCTCATAAACAAGTTCTGAGAATATTAATGAAGCACCATCATTCATCTGAGCAGGATCATAAGACACTGGCTTAGAATACACGGCCTTGATGTAGGGAATTTCTACACGCTTAGTATTCGACTGTTTTTGATTGTGATAAATTCCCCCAATCAAAATCAGTGCTGTGAATGTTGTTCCTAGAACAATCTTCTTCAATTAATCCCCCTCGTGGATTGATAAACCTGCTTTTCCCTTGAGCAAGAGGTATGCCAAAGCCTGAAGACATGACTCAGCAGGCTATAGAAGCTTTATTTATGCGGATAGGCAAATCACCCATGTAATAATTTCAGTGAATTAAAGGTTTTAAGGTCAAAGAGACACCGTTCTGTTATGTGGCCAGTCCGAAAACTGCGAATTAAATATCGCAAGGCCGCTATATTTAAAAATATCGCGTGCGATATTTTATGCGATATTTTTCTAAGTCAAATCTATGCAAAGTACTAAAAACACCTAAAATTCTTTTGGCATTTGAAATGCACTATTGAAAAGTGGATACTTTCGATATACCCTGTGGGGGTATATGGAGGTTTGTATGAAAACACTAAATATTGAAGTTGAAGGTATGAATTGTGGTGGCTGTGTAAATAAAATTTCAAATCATTTTCAAATTATAGACGGTATCTCGGACACGAAAGTAAGCCTTGAAAGGCAAACGGTTACGATTATTTCAGATGAGAGCCTTTCAAATATGAAGATTAGAAATGATCTGATCGAGCTTGGCTTTAGCGTTAAGAGTATTAAAAAGGTCTAATATGGAAACGATTTCTCTTAAAATTGAGGGGATGAGTTGTGCTAGTTGTGCCAGCACAATAGAGAAGGAAGTGGCTTCGCTGGAAGGTGTGAAAAGCTCAAACGTTAATTTTGCTGTTGAAACTGGCCGGTTTGAGGTTCAAGACTTTAGCATTAGAGATAAAGTTATTGAAAAGATAAAATCTCTTGGTTACTCAGCAACAGGTGATGAAAAAGTAAGTAAAGATGCAGAAAAGATTGATGAAAACTTTTATAAGTTTGTGATCTCGATTGTTTTGGCAATGATGATATTCGCTCTGGCCATGTGGCCTTTGAAAGGATGGCCATCTAAGAGTATTAACTGGTATTTACAATTAGTCTTATGTGCCCCAATTTGGGGATGGGTTGGTTTAAAGTTCCAAAAGTCATTCCTTCATTTTCTTCGATCTGGTAAGTCTAATATGAATACTTTAATTGGGCTTGGAACTACAGCAGCTTTTCTTTATAGTCTTTTTATAACGATATTTTCAGACTATTCAATTCAAATGGGGCTTACTCAAAAAGTTTACTTTGAGGCTGTAGGATTTATCATTTCATTTGTTTATTTAGGTCAATACTTTGAAGAGAAGGCGAAGAGAAAGACTACAGAAGCTCTAAATTCTCTTTTTCAGTTAAGTTCTAAGAATGCAACGATTGTAGTTAATGGTGATTTAAAAGAAGTTAAAATAGAAGATGTAAAAGTTGGTGACTTAATTAGGGTTAAACCTGGGGAGAAATTTCCAGTTGATGGCAAAATTGTCAAAGGTGAATCTGCAATTGATGAGTCAATGATTTCGGGAGAGCCAATTCCAATATCTAAACAAAGTGGAGATAAAGTTTTTACAGGAACAATAAATGGTGACAGTATTATTGAATATAGGGCGACTAAAGTAGGTAATGATACCTTCTTATCTCAAATCATAAACTTTGTAGAGCAAGCGCAAAACTCAAAACCTGAAATTCAGAAATATGCTGATAAAATTAGCTCAGTTTTTACTCCTGTAGTTATAGTAATCTCAATTATTACATTTCTAGCTTGGTTCTTTGTTGGGCCAATGCCTATTTGGGGAAATTCTGTTTCTAATTTTATCGCAGTCCTTGTAATTGCTTGTCCCTGCGCTTTAGGACTTGCAACGCCTACCGCTGTTGTTGTAGCAACAGGTCGCGCATCGCTAAAAGGTTTATTAATTGGTGGTGGAGATATTATTGAAAAGGCGGTGGGTATTGATACGATTATTTTCGATAAAACTGGAACTATTACTGAAGGAAAGCCTTCTGTTATTGAAGTAAATTTTAAAGATCATGATGATTCTATTTTAAAAGACGTTGCATCTATAGAACAATTCTCAGAGCATCCTCTTTCAAAAGCAATTGTTAAATATGCTAAAGAAAAAGGCTTAGCATTAAATGAACCCGATAGTTTTGAAATAGTTAAAGGTAAAGGCTTAAAAGCAGAAATAGATGGAAAAGATTATCTTATAGGTAATGAAAAGCTGTTGAATGAAAATGGCGTAGTCCTTGACGAGAGCCTTACGTTAAAACAAGTTGGAAGTTTTGTTTTTATATCATTGAGTGGTAAACATATTGGTTCAATAGTTATCGGTGACAAGATTAAAGTCTCTTCTAAAGAAACAATTAATCATCTAAAAAAGCGTGGAATTGAAACTTGGATGATTACAGGTGATAACGAAATCATTGCTGAATCTGTTTCTAAAGAGCTAGGTATAGACCATTTTATTGCAAATGCACTTCCTCTTGAAAAATCAACTCAGTTAGAAAAGCTACAAGCTGATGGGAAAATTGTCGCAATGGTTGGTGATGGAGTTAATGATGCTCCAGCTCTAGCAAAGGCAAATCTTTCTATGGCAATGGGAACTGGTACTGATGTGGCGATAAACGCTTCAGACGTTACAATTGTAAAAGGTGATCTTTCAAAAGCTTTGGAGTTTATAGAATTATCTGAAGGGACAATGAAGATTATTAAACAAAATCTTTTTCTCTCCATGATTTACAACACGTTACTAATACCAATTGCAGCAGGAGTTCTAGTTATCTTTGGTGGCCCAATGATGCCACCTGTTTTGGCAAGTGTAGCTATGGCCCTGAGTAGTATTTCTGTTGTTTCAAATAGCCTTAGAATTAAGAATTTGATATGATTTTTGGCAGTTTCACAGTTATAGGTTTTTAGATATGGCAAAAGATATAAAGGGCGCAGACCACAAATCACACTTATCAAGAGTAAATAGAATTGAAGGTCAAGTTAGAGGCGTTAAAAATATGATTGAAGAGGGAAAGTATTGTGTTGATATACTGACTCAAATAAAGGCTATAAGAAGTGCGCTAAAAGGACTTGAGCTACAAATACTAGAAGGTCATGCCAATCATTGCTTAATGAATGCGGTTAGCTCTGGTTCAAAAAAAGAAGCTAAAGAAAAGATCAACGAGGTTATGGAGCTAATTAAAAAGTCTTCTAAGTCTTAGTAATTGAATACTTCTTTTCTAATTAATCTGTTCAATTCAAAAATAACTAAGCCGCCAATAGTTGAACCAGCAAGCCAGTATGTTGCGAATGTTAAGTATATATCTGAGCCTAGTAAGAAAAAAGTCGAAAGAGCTACTATTGATATGGAAGTATAGTATAAGAGTCTTGATTCTTTAATCTTCTTAATTTCACTAGGTTTTAAAAGATAGGCCGCAAAAAGAGCGCCACTACCCATAAAAATAGAACCGCATATGGCCATACAAATATTTTCTCCAAACTTATGATGAAAATAGTGAAAAAGCTCAAAGTTATTAGTTAAGCTTAGGTTAAATTGTGGGCAAAATGTAAGAGTCAAGAAACCTATAAACGCTTGAATGGCGAGAAGCTTTGAAAATACAACTTTATGAGCTGGGTTTAAGTCTGCTTGAACAAAGCTCAATATTCTATTACTTAATTCCTCTGGAGGATTAACACCTTTGGAATTGATAAAATCTTGAAAGTCTTTTTTATCATTAGGATCAATCATGTTGCTTCTCCTAGTAATTTTGCTTTAAGCTTTTTGATACCTCTTGAAACCAGCTTTCTTGAATTGGCCTCAGATGTATTAAGGGCCTTAGAGATTTCGATAAAATCTTCTTCGGAGTAATAACGAAGCTTCAGGGCTTGTTTTTCTTTTTCTGAGAGTGTCTTAATCGAATCAAGATCAATTTTGTCATTTAGCTCAGTTGGTTCTACGCTCAATTGATCTTCACTTAACTGAACAAACTTAGCTTTATTCTTCTTGATTGAGTCAAGAAGCTCACTTCTACATATTGTATATAACCACTTTAAAAGTGGGTGTTTGCTACTATATAGGTGTCGTGAATTATGGAACTTAACAAAAATACTTTGAAATATATCTTCGATAACATTCTTATCGGACAACCTTTTATCAAGGTAGCTATAAACTCGATCTTTATGTCGTAAATAAATAACTTCAAAGGCCATATTTTCACCATTCTTATAAAGCTCCATGAGCTTTTCATCTTCTAAATGTGAAAATGGATTTCCCATCCTCTACCTCTTATTACGACGAGCGTGCCTATTTTGTGACAAAAACTTTTCAAAAGTACCCCGTGGGGGTATAACTAACTAAAAATACTATATTTTTATTAAAAAAGTAAGTTTTTTGTCACAAATCTGAAGCGGCACTCGTAATAGGAAGTGAAGACTATTTAATTGGGGGATTTTTGAAGGTTCTACTATTACTTTTTATTCTTACGACCACCTTTCATGTATGGGGACATGGAGGTGAAGATCATTCTAAAAATGTTAAGCAGCCTAAAGCCGTAAAGCCAAATGTGGAAATAAAGGAAAAGTATATAAGAATAAATCAAGAATACTTAAAGACTGTGAAACCAATCTTTCAGAAATCTTGCTTTGACTGTCATGGAAATACAACTGTGTACCCTTGGTATTATAAAATTCCCGGAGTAAAGCAGTTAATTGATAGTGATATAAAGGAGTCAAAGAAGCATCTGGATTTCTCAAAAGGTTTTCCATTTGTAAGCCATGAGACACCTATAAAAGACTTAGATGCTATTGGTAAATCTATAAAGAATGATTCCATGCCACCATTTCGCTATCTCATTATGCATGGAGATAAAAAGCTAACTAAAGATGAAGTAAAACAGGTTGATAAATGGATAAGAGAATCAAAAGAGATGTTAAAATGATGAAATATTTAGTTATTCTTTTCTTACTTAGCTCTGTAGAAGCTAGTGCTATTACCTTTGAGAAGGCCATAACAGTCTTGGGTACACACGAGAGTGTTGATTCAGTGAACTTTAAATCAAAAGCTTTAAGCGAAGAAGCAGAATTAAAAGGATCATGGGGAGACCCAAAGTTTAAAATTGCAGCCAAGAATTTTCCAAAAGATAGTTTGAAAGATGACCAAACTCCTATGACTGGAATTGAGTTTGGTGTTTCACAGAAAATAGCTTTAACGACAAAGTATGGAAATATTGAAGATGCATTTAAGTCTCTTTCAAATGCATATCAATTTGAAGCAGATGATAAGAAAGAAGCTCTCACTAAGGCTTTTTGGGAAATATTGATTATCAAAAGGAAAGTATCTGAAGAGTGACCTTAAACCATTGACTAGTCCAGTCTAAAGATGAGTTGCACTGAGTCTGTGTTGTACATCTTCTCGTTCCTTTTTGACAAATTCTTTAGGTGTTAAATAATTTAATGAACTGTGTATTCTCTCTTCATTGTATTCTTTTCTCCAGCTTTCAATTACAACTCGTGCTTCTGCCAATGTAGAAAACCAATTTTGATTTAGACATTCATCTCGAAAGCTACCATTAAAACTTTCAATATAAGCATTATCTGTTGGTTTTCCTGGACGAGTAAAATCTATTTCAATATTATTCCTGTAACTCCACTCCAACATGGCCTTAGATGTAAATTCTGGCCCATTATCTACTTGAATTCTTTTTGGTTTTCCATGTTCTTTTATCATTCGATCAAGTTCTTTGGTTACAATTATTCCCGAGATTGAATGATTAATATAAAAACCTGGGGAATACCTTGTGAAATGATCTATAACTGTCAATATTCTAATCTTTCTTGAGTTTGCAAGTGAGTCTGAAACAAAATCCATAGACCAAACTTCGCCCCCCTTCGATGCCGAAGGTTTTACTATCCGTGGAAAAAATTGTTTTTTCTTTTTTCGTTTCAATTTTAAAGAAAATCCCTGCTCAAAATAAATTCTTTGGGTTCTCTTGCGATTACGAACTATTCCTTCTCGATTTAGAATCACATGAACTCGTGGATATCCATATCTTCGATGTTTATGAACAATTTGTTGCATTCTGTTAATAACAATTTGGTCATTCTTAACCAAAGTTAATTCATATCGATAACTTGATCTGTTAAAATCTAAAACTTGGCACGAATGCCGCTCACTGACCCCAAACTTATCAATGAGCATTTTAGCTGCATTTTTCTTTTGTTTGGGCCTCAAAAGTTTCCCTTGGCAACTTCCTTGAGCATTTGGTTATCTAAACTTAAATCAGCAACGAGTCGTTTTAAACGTCGATTCTCCTCTTCAAGACTTCTTAGTTTTTTAGCATCAGATACCTGCATCCCGTGATATTTTTTTTTCCATTTATGAACTGTTTGCTCGGCCATTCCATATTTGCGTCCAAGTTCTTTTGCTGGAATTCCCGATTCATATTCCTTTAAAATTTTGAAAATCACTTCTTCTGAAAATTTTTTGCCTTTCATTTTATTATCTCCTTGTTTTATTTTTAACACAGTGAGACTCACTCTGAGAATGGACTAAATTTTGGGTTTATGGTCAAGAGCTAGAGATTCTAAAAGAGAACAATACATGGATTTCAAAAATCCTTAAAGTTAGTAAAAGGTTATACTCTACAGGAAAAACATCTCAGCAAGCACTTCTTGATATTCAAATTAGAAAATCTGAAATTGAAAGTGAATTAAACAATAAGAAATACGAATTATCTCAAATAGACGATCGCTTAAAGTACTTAATAGGAACTTCTGATATTGAAGAGGCTTCAATTCCTTGGAAGTCTCTCAAAACAAGTTCAGATAAATTAAAAGATAATAAGGAGCTTAGTTTAAAAGAAAAGCTAAAGGCTAAAGATTTAGCTTTAACTGCTTCTAAGCAAAACTATGTTCCAGATTTAACAGTATCTCTGGGATATACAAAAAGATCAAACATTGATGGGAACGGAGACTTTGTTGGTGCAGCTATTAGTTTTCCTCTACCTTTCTCTGGAGAAAAGTATTCTAAACATGGGCAAGCGGTTCAAGAGAAGTATATGGCCGTTAAAAACTTTGAGAACTATAAAAGGCAAAAAAATAGAGACATTTCAGTACTTCGTAAAGAGATTGATAAACTTTTAGGAGAACTGAGTATTTTAAAAGAGAAAACCATTAAGTTCGCTCGTAATTCAAGAGAAATAACTGCTAAGTCTTATGGTCTTGGTAACTCTACTTATGTCGAACTACTTCAAAGTGAACTTAAATTACAAAAAATTCTCATGCACAAAGTAATGCTCGAAGCAAAAAGGGATATTAAAAGAGCAACATTAAAGTATGTTAAAGGAGAGTCCTTAAATGAATAAGTTAATCAGTATTATATTTTTAATGTTTCTCCTTGTTATAGGTGTTTCATGTCAAAAAGAAGGTTCTAGTGAATCAGGTAAAACTGTTGATGGGCATGAACACTCTAAAACTAAGGTTTATTATACTTGCTCTATGCACCCACAGATTAAAGAAAAAGAAATGGGGAAATGTCCAATATGTCATATGAATCTAACAAAGATTGAAATTGACGACGAGGAAGATATTCAAGCGGCGACCGTAATTCCTGAGAAAGATATTTGGCAATGTAAAGATTTTCCTGACGTGACAAGCGAAACTGAAGATGTTTGTCCTATGGATGGTACACCAATGGTCAAAAAACCAAAGGAAAATAAGGCCGCCAAGGTAGTCGCTAAAGTGAAACTAAGAAAAGCACAGTTAAAACATTTTGAGCCAGACTTCTTTCCTGTAACGACGATGAAGATGACTAAAAAAATTAGATTGCTTGGTTCTGTACTCCAGTCTGAGGAAAAGGAAAGCAATATCCCTGCTCGTATTGGAGGGAGAGTTGAAAAGGTTTATGTTAAATCAACTGGTAGTATGGTTAAAGTTGGTGATCCTGTGATTGATCTATATAGCCCTAAACTAATTACTGCTGGAGAAGAGTATTTACTAGCTCGAAAAAGTTATGCAAAAAGCAAAACTAAAGAATTTAAAGATATGTTAGAGCAGAGTATTGAAAGACTCAAGCTTTGGGGAATCAAGAGGTTTCAATTTGAAAATTGGTATAAAAAAGGGAAGGTTCCAAGACAAATTACAATTTATTCAAACGCTACAGGTATAGTTCGATCAAGAAATGCTACTGTTGGTAAATACTTTAAAGAGGGCCAAAACTTCTTTGAACTATCGGACTTAGCAGATGTTTGGGTCGAGATGGATGTATATGAACATGATTCATCATTAATTAAGATCGGACAAAAAGTAGATTTAGAATTTACAGCTATTCCGGGGGAGAAACTTGTCGGTGAAATAGATTTTGTAAATCCTGTCTTAGATCAAAAATCAAGAACATTAAAGGTTAGAGCTACTATTGAAAACGCTTCAGGTAAGCTAAAGCCCGGAATGATTGCAAATGCAGTTTTAAATGTAGATATAGAAGGAATGCCTCTTGTTGTACCAAGAACGGCAGTGATTGATACCGGTAAAAGAAAAGTCGTCTGGGTCAAGATTTCTGGAAAGAACTTTCAGGCAAAAACTGTTCATGCAGGCTATGAATCTGAAGGTTACGTTGAAATTAAGCATGGATTAATGGAAGGCGAAGAAGTCGTGATTGAAGGAAACTTTCTATTAGATGCTCAAGCACAACTTTTTGGTGGCTACGAAGATATGAAAGAATCCAAAACTTCAGGTCACAACCACTAAGGGCAAGCTATGATTCAGAATTTAATAGAATTATCTATTCGTAATCGTGCAGTTGTAGTTATAGGATTTGTCTTTATAGCGTTGCTGTCAATATTCAGTCTTAAAACAGCTAGGATTGATGCTATTCCTGATATTGGTGAGAATCAACAGATTGTTTTTACTGAATGGGCCGGAAGATCACCTAAAGATATTGAAGAACAAGTTACATATCCTTTAAGTGTAATGATGCAAGGGATTCCAGGGGTAAAAAATATTCGTGCGACTTCTGCATTTGGTTTTTCTATTATATATGTGATTTTTAAAGATGATGTCGATTTTTACTGGAGTAGAAGCCGAGTCTTAGAGAAGTTATCAACTGCTTCATCCGAACTTCCATCAGGAGTAATTCCTAATATGGGGCCGGATGCTACGGGATTAGGGCAGATATTTTGGTACACACTTGAAAATGAGAAAGGTGCATCAAAGCCAAAGTCACTAGCAGAGCTTAGATCAATTCAGGATTTCTATGTACGCTATCTCCTTCAAGGTGTAGAGGGAGTAAGTGAAGTCGCTAGTATTGGTGGATTTGTAAAAGAATATCAAATAGATGTTGATCCAAATAAACTATTTGCCTATGACGTTCACTTCTCGAAACTTATTAAGTCAATCCAAAATAGTAACATTGATGTTGGTGCAGAGGTAGTCGAGGATGGCGATAGAGAATTCGTTGTTCGTGGTAAGGGCTTCTTTAAAAGCATTTCTGATATTGAGAATGTCGTAGTTGCAGTAAAGAATAATTCACCAATTAGAGTAAAAGACTTAGCTAGTGTAAACATTGGGCCGGGATTTAGAAGAGGTGCACTTGATAAAAATGGTGTTGAGTCTGTTGGTGGCGTTGTAACTATGCGATTTGGTGAGAATCCGAAAGAAGTTATTGATAATGTAAAAGAAAGACTTTCAATTGTCGAAAAAGGACTTCCAAAAGGTGTTAAGCTTGTACCTTTCTATGATCGAACAGAAGTAATCGAGCGAACAATTGGAACAGTTTATACAGCTCTTGGACAAGAAATTATCATAACCATTATCGTTATCCTTTTATTCTTACTTCATTTTAAATCGTCAATTTTAGTTTCTCTTACACTTCCGTTCGGTGTGGGAATAAGTTTTATTCTGATGAAGCTTCTAGGTATAGACTCAAATGTAATGAGCTTGTCTGGGCTTGTTATAGCTATTGGTTCAATGGTTGATATGGGTATTATTATGACTGAGAATATATATTCTCATCTGGCCCAAAATCCTAATGCATCCAAGAAAGATAGAATTGAAATCATTGTTAATTCAGCTCGTGAAGTTGGGCCAGCGATTCTAACGGCTGTTGCAACGACAATTGTTACATTCTTGCCAGTCTTTGGACTTGAAGGAAGTGAAGGAAAGTTATTTGGGCCACTTGCATGGGCAAAAACACTTGCTATGTTTGGCTCTGTAGTTGTGGCAATAATCTTAGTCCCTGCATTATCGGCATATCTATTAAAGGGAGAGCTAAAACCAATTGAGAAAAACAAGGTTAGTTCATTTATAGTTGAAAAGTATAGGCCAGCCCTAAGTTGGATGCTTGATAATAGAAAAATATTTGTAATTTTTCCTACAATTATTTTTATGCTTGGAATGTTTGCCTATTCAAAATTAGGTAAAGAATTTATGCCCTCTCTCAATGAAGGTGAAATTCTTTATATGCCTGTAACAACTCCCGATGTGAGTATGACAAAGGCAAGAGAACTATTGGCCTATACTGATAAGAAGCTAAAAGAGCATCCTCTTGTAGCTGATGCCATAGGAAAGCTCGGTAGAGCAAATACAGCAATTGATCCAGCTCCAGTGGCGATGTTTGAAACAGTAATTAAGCTTATTCCTGAAGATCAGTGGCCAAACGGTGTATCTATTTATGACATTATGAGTGAACTTGATAGTGAGCTTCAAGTGCCGGGCCTTGTAAATGCATGGTTATTTCCAATCGAAAATAGAATTGCCATGATCTCCACAGGGATTAAAACTCAAATTGGTATTAAAATATTTGGTGATGATCTAAAAACTCTTGAAAGTATCGCTTCAAAGATAGGTAAGAAAGTTGAGAAAGTTAAAGGTGCTTATGGAGTTTACGCTGAACAAATTACTGGAAAGCCCTATATCGAATTTGACATTGACCGAGTTGCTGCAAGTAGATACGGAATCAACACGGGAACAATAAATAAGATATTACAAACAGCGGTTGGGGGAATGACTATTGGCCAATTCTATGAAGGTCGAGAACGATACCCAATACGAGTTAGATATAAGAAAGAACTTAGAGATAGAATAGATGAGCTTAAAAAAGTTTTAGTACCGAGTCCTTTAGGACAACATATCCCACTTTCTGAACTAGCTGATATTCAAGTTGTTACTGGCCCTGCTGCAATACAGTCAGAAAATGGAATGCTTAGATCACTTGTTTTATTAAATGTTCAAGGCAGAGATTTAATTGGTTTTGTAGAGGAAGCAAAAGAGCATATTGAAAAGAATGTAGAGCTTCCTAAAGGTTATTCTATTGTATGGGCAGGACAATATGAGAGTCAGGTTCGCTCTAACAATAGACTAATGATGTTAGTACCTCTTGCTTTACTAATAAACCTTATTCTGATCTATTTTGGTATCAAAAATTTAAGAAATGCTGCAATCATTTTTAGTGCAGTACCAATTGCCTTTGCTGGAGGTTTAATTCTTCTTTGGATAGGTGGATTTAATACTTCTGTTGCTGTTTGGGTTGGATTTATTGCTCTATTTGGTATCGCAGTTGATGATGGTGTTGTGATGATGACATATCTTCAAGAGGCTATAAAGAATCATAAACCCAAAGATTGGGACGGTCTAAAAGAATGTATTTTAGAAGCTGGTTCAAGAAGAATTAGACCCCTTGTTATGACTACAACAACTACAGTTGTAGCTTTAATTCCAATTATGTGGTCAACAAGTACAGGTAGTGAAGTTATGAAACCAATGGCCATTCCAACTCTTGGTGGAATGTTAGTTGAGTTAGTAACTTTATTTATCGTGCCTGTTGTTTATTCATATTTTGAACAAAGAAAAATGGAAAAAGAAAATTTGGTTACTGTTTCTGATAAGAAATAGAAATTACTATGGAGGTATATATGTGTCCAAATTGTGAAAAGAAACTATCATTAAAAAAATCATTCTTAGTACTAAGTGTGGTTGCACTTGGGTTATTTGGGATGGAGAGCTATGCATCAGGAACTCAGGGAGGTCACGATCATAGTAAGATGAATCATTCAAAAATGGATCATTCAAAGATGAAAAAGGGTGATAGGAAGTCTTTGTCAGAAGCAGCTAAAAATTCTGTTATATCAGCTTTAGAAGCGAATGAAGCACTTCACAGCTCATTTTTTAAGTATGATGCAAAAGCTGTTGAATCAAATGCTATGAAATTAAAAAAAGCTATAGATGCAATTGAAGATAAAGAGGTAGCAAAGCTGTTAAATTTCTCTAAAAGTAAGCTTTCTGAAATTAAAGCTTCAAATGATAGAGAAACTAATAATAAGAACTATCACCTTGTATCAATGGCCCTAATTCATATTGTTAATAAATATGATGTAGGTTCAAAGTATAATGCCTATTCTTGTCCAATGGTTAAGAAGAAATGGGTACAAAACAGCAGTAAAATGGCAAAGGTTCATAATCCTTATGCTCCCAATATGCCTCACTGTGGCTCACAAGATAGCCATCACTAATAGTTATATTGGTAAGCCCTCTGTATGAGGGCTTGATTAGTAATAATATAATGATTTGACAAAGCAATTTTGTTTTTATATAATTTGTGCAATGTTTAAAAGATTAATGAGCATATTTATTTTAATTGGATTTATATTTGGATTATCAAATGAAGTCAGTGCTGTGTCTTTTGACCATGATGACACAATATCTATAAAAGCTGAGTTTTATAGCTCAACAAGCTCAATAAACACTGAGGGCTGTGAAGATTGCCACGATGATGGATGCCATGATCACGATGCACACTGCGCGCACCACTGCTCTGGGCTACATAACTTAATTGAAAATAAGCAGACTATGAGTCTGAACTATGAAACAGGTATAGATAGTAAAATTACTTGGTATTTTAATTTTCACTATGATGAACCCTTTCTTGACCCAGCTCTGAAGCCACCGCTCTTTTCTTAACTATAATTAAAAACTTAAACGAAAACCGTTTTAGAACAATTAATTATTGTTAGGAAGATAAATGAATAAAATAAAACTTTATATTATATCACTTATAGCAAGTTCGGTTCTTACAGAAAGTTCACTTGCAAGTTGTGATTTTAAATCACCAAATGAACTTTTAGAGAGCTTCAAGACCAGTCATCCTCAAGTTGTTGAAAACAACTCGTCAATTAATGTTTCTGAGAAATGGGTTGAGGTCGCTAAACAGAGGCCAAATCCTGAATTTCAGGCTCAAGGAATGAAAGGCGAAGAAATAGATGGTGACGTCGATAGAATTAGCTTATCACTCATGCATACAATTGAGCTTGGGGGCAAGAGGTCTTCGAGAATAGATTTTGCTGATAGTAAGAGAAAACAATTTAAAGCATCAGTCCAAGATTCAAACGAAGATGTACTTATAGATGCAATCCTCAAGGCTTACAGATTAAGGCAAGTTAAAGAGCTAATTCCAATATACGAGGAGGCTTATGAGGCTTTTAATAAGATTTTAAAGGTAAAGCTTAAGAGAAAATCACTCTCTCCAGAGGAACAAGTTGAAAAAGAAACTCTTGTGCTGGCAACTAATGACTATAGGCTGAAAGTCTCTAAACTTAAATCAGAGAAAATAAACCTGAGTCGGCATCTATCCTTTTTCGTTGGTGAAAACTGTGACCTCAAACAAGATTCCCTTCCTCAGAAAGTTGACTTAACAAGAAGTTTTAATCTGAAAAAAGAAACTCCGAGTTATTCAAAACTTCAGGTAGCGATAAATAATCTTGAATCAGCAAAAATGAAGTTAGAACTAGAGAGGTCAAATGCATATCCTGATTTAAAAATTGGGCCAGCTTTTGAGACTGAAAATATCAATGGAAAGAATTATCAGTCTATTGGATTGAGTATAAGTATGGATTTACCAATTCTTAGCACTAACTCTGGTTCTAAAGGTCAAGCATTAGAGCAAATGAATACTGCAAGAGTGAGATACAAGAATATTAAAAGAGAAGCTTCCCTAGATTTAGAAGCATGGATTGAAAAATACAATGCTTTGGGTAGTAGCCTTAAAACTATTGCCACAAGAGAAGACCTTGATAAGAAGCACTTAAAAATTGAAAAGCTCTTTAAAAGAGGAGTGATTTCAACAGCAATGATTATTGAATCTCATAGGCAATTGATTGAATTTGCTAATACTCGCAATGAGTTTGAATTAGGTGCTGCCGAGGCACTATGGAATATCTATAAAATTAACGGAACAGTTTTTACTGAAAAGCTATAAGAGGACATTATGAAAAATATCAAATTTATAACTATGACTATATTTTTAATTAGTAACCTAGCATTTGCTGAAGGTGATCATGATCATTCTTCTCATAAAGGGCATGATCATTCAAAGCAGGAAGAAAAACATGACGATCACGATGATCACAAGGGGCACGATCACTCAAAACATGACGACCATGATGATCATAAGGGGCACGATCATGGTGCTTCTAAAGCTATTGGCAAAGGTAAAGCCATTGAAGTTGTAGACGAGAAAAAAGGATTCAAGTTAAGCAAGGAAGCAATTAAGACCTTAAAGCTTAGACTTCAAAATGTTGATGGAGACGAATTTGAGATTAGTAAAACTACATTAGTAAGTTCAAAAAGCATTAAAGGGGTTTATAGATTTAGAGCAGGATTTTTCAAACTACTTAACGCAAAAATTCTAAAAGAAACTAAATTTGGATATAAAGTTAAGGTCGCAGGTGTGGAGTTTGGTGACCAAATTGTAATCAATGGGATTGGACTTCTTAGAGTTACAGATGTCTATTCGACGGATAAGTCAGAATATGGCCACTCTCACTGACACATAAAGGGGTGATTACATGATTAACAAAGTTATAGAATTTTCAGTTAATAATAGGATGTTTGTCTTCATGGCGACTCTCTTATTAATTGTTTTTGGTTTAAAGTCATTTCAAGAGCTGTCTATAGACGCTGTTCCTGATATTACGAACACTCAAGTACAAATCAATTCTCAAGTAAAAGGACTTGTGCCTGAAGAGGTAGAAAGGATGGTTACGTTTCCCATCGAATACTCCATGAATGGTATTCCTGGGGTTGAAACGATTAGGTCTATTTCTAGGTATGGTATCTCTCAGGTGACAGTTATCTTCAAAGAAGGAACTGATATTTACAAGGCAAGGCAGCTTGCTTCTGAGAAGTTGCAAAATATTGAATTGCCTGCTGGAGTTGTCCCTGAGATGGGGCCAATCAGTACAGGGCTTGGAGAAATATTTCATTACACCATAGAGGCTAAATCTCCTGAAAAAGATGAAGAAAAAAGACTCCTTCAGTTAATGGAACTTCGATCAATACAAGATTGGTATATAAAGCCAAGGCTTTTAACCGTTAAGGGTGTTACCGAAGTCAATACCATTGGTGGTTATGAAAAGCAGTTTTTTATTCAACCGAGAATTGACCAGATGTCTAAATTCGGTCTTCACTTTGATGACATTGAAGCAGCGATTGAAAATACAAATCTCAATGTTGGCGGTGGATATATACAACAAACAGGAGAACAGCTTCTTGTGAGAGGTGTTGGTCTATTAAAAGGCATTAAAGACATTGAAAATGTAGTAGTTAAGAGGCTTTCTTCTTATCAAGTCATTAAAATAAAAGATATTGCCCAAGTAAAGTTTGATAAAGAAATTCGTACTGGTGCAGCTACGGTGAATGGAGAAGAATCAATTATTGGTACTGCCTTTATGCTCTTAGGGGAAAATTCAAGAGCCGTGGCACAAAGAGTTTCATCTAAACTTGAAGATGTGAAAAAAGATTTACCAGAATGGGTTGAACTTAAAGTTCTTTATGATCGCTCTAATATGGTAAACGCTACGCTGAGTACCGTTGAGCATAATCTTCTTATGGGGGCGGGCCTTGTTATGGTGTTCTTATTACTCCTTGTAGGTAATTTAAGAGCGGCCATAATTACTTCGTTAATGATTCCCGTTTCTCTACTTATGACTTTTATTCTTATGAGATGGCAAAATGTCTCAGGGAATTTAATGAGTTTAGGTGCATTGGACTTTGGGATTATTGTTGATGGTGCAGTTATTGTCATAGAAAACTGTGTCCACAGGTTGCAGAAGAAAGGTGAAGAACTTGGTAGAGAGTTATCAAGAGCGGAAGTTAAACAGTTAGTTATCGACTCAGCAATTGAAATACGTTCTGCTGCTGGATTTGGTGAGCTAATTGTTATTACAGTATTTATACCACTTTTTGCTTTAACTGGGGTCGAGGGCAAAATGTTTGGGCCGATGGCAATGACTTTTATAATGGCACTAGGTTCAGCTCTGCTTCTTTCTTTTACTGTTGTTCCTGCTTTAGCAGCCACTTTTTTAAGTGGGAAAACAAGAGATAAGAAGCCATTTCTTATGGGGATGGCAGAAAAGTTGTTCAAGCCAACTTTAAGTTTTGCATTAAGGTTTAAAAAAGGTGTTCTTGGAATTGGCATAGCTTCTATTGTTATGGGTGTTTTTCTGTTTTCAAGAATGGGAGCTGAGTTTATTCCACAATTAGATGAAGGTGATTTTGCAATTCAGTTTATCCGACCTGCTAACATCAGCACTGAAAACTCTGTAAAACTTCAAAGATTATCAGAAGGCATTATAAAAGAGTTTCCACAGGTTAAAGATGTGTTTGCAAGGACAGGTGCTGCTGAAGTTGCTACTGATCCAATGGGCGTAAATATCTCTGACTCTTATATTATGCTTAAAGATAAGAGTAAGTGGCCCCACGATGACCACATTCAGAACAAGAAAGACTTGATGAATGAAATCAAGGAAAAACTTGAGCTATATGTTCCGGGCCAAGTTCTCATGCTTTCTCAACCAGTAGAATTGCGCTTTAACGAACTTTTAGAAGGAACAAGAGCCGCGATTTCGGCAAAAGTGTTTGGTGACGATCTTGATAAGCTAATTTCATACTCAAAAGAGGTTGCTGAAATTGTTGGTGAAATAGATGGTGCTGGTGAAGCTGAATCCGAATCCAAAGGTAAATCACCAATGCTTCAATATACTCCGAAAGTAGAAGAATTAGCTCAGTTAGGCGTCACAGCGAGACCTGTTTTAGATGCAATTAGTACCGCAATTGGAGGTCGTGAAGTTGGTCATGTTTTTGATGGTGTAAAAAGGTTTCCAATTGTCACCCGTCTTTCAGAAGGTGAAAGAAAAGATGTTATGACCGTAAGAAAACTTCCAGTTGGTATTTCTGATGGCTTTACTGTTCCTATTGAACAAGTGGCAGATATAGATTTTGTTGAAACATTCTCTGCTGTTAGCCGTGAAAACTCTCAACGTAGAGTGGCTGTACTTGTTAATCCTGATACACGGGATATTGAGAGTTTTGTTAATAAAGCAAAAAAAGAGGTTGAAAGTAGAGTTAAGCTTCCTGAAGGCTACTTTATTGAATGGGGAGGAACATTTAAAAATCTTCAAAGTGCAAAGGAGAGACTTGGGATTCTTGTACCTCTGGCACTTCTTATGATTTTAGCTATGTTATATGCTGCATTTAAAAACTTTGCTCAAGTGATTTTGATTTTTACTTGTGCGCCAATGGCCTTAATCGGTGGTGTCTTATCATTAAATATAATGGGAATGCCTTTCAGCATTTCGGCAGGTGTTGGCTTTATTGCTCTTTCAGGAATAAGTATTCTAAACGGTGTTGTTCTAGTAACTTATTTTAATAGACTTATAAAGGATGGTAAGTCTCCAGACGAGGTAGTTAAAGAAGGTGCTATGACGAGATTGAGGCCAGTCTTAATGACGGCCCTAACAGACATCTTTGGATTTTTACCTATGATGTTTTCAACAGGTCTAGGAGCTGAAGTGCAAAAGCCTTTAGCAACCGTTGTTGTTGGAGGGATTATTTCGGCGACTCTTCTTACTTTGATTGTTCTTCCAAGTTTATATCGTCTATTTATTAAGTTCATGCAACCAGAGCTAAATAAGGAGGCGTATGGGGAATAGTCACTCTCATCACCATCATGGCAACAAGAATATACTTGTTGCCTTTTTCCTAAATGCAGGGTTTGCCGTAATAGAGCTAATCGGTGGATATTTAACAAATAGTGTTGCCATATATTCTGATGCTCTACATGACTTTGGTGATAGTTTAGCTTTACTTTTTTCTTATTTTGCTGAAAAGCTTAGCCACAAAGATGCTGATGATAATTTCACATTTGGCTATCGACGTTTTTCAATACTATCAGCTTTAATTAATGGAGTTATATTATTACTGGGAAGTATTTTTGTAATTTATGAAGCTTCACAGAGAATAATGGCCCCTGAAAAAGTGTCTCCTGAAGGAATGCTTGGTTTGGCGATATTAGGTATTTTAGTAAACTCATTTGCCGCTTACAGATTATCCAAGGATGATGGCATGAATACAAAAATGGTCATGTTCCATCTTTTAGAGGATTTACTCGGATGGGTTGCTGTACTTGTTGTCAGTATCGTCTTACTATTCAAGCCTTGGTATGTACTAGATTCAATACTTTCTATACTTATTTCTTTAGTTATACTTAGAGGTGTTTATAAGAACTTACTTAAAGTTGGTTTGATTTTTCTTCAAAAATTTCCTGATGAACTTGAATTTGAGCAATTGAAAAATGAAGTTATGGAACTTGACCTTGTAAATGATATACATGCTGTTAAAGGATGGTCTATTGATGATACAACATACTATTTGCGCTTTCATGTTCTTGTACCGGAAGAAACAAAGATTGGGACTGTTGACTCATTAAAGGTTAAGATAAAAGAAATTTTGAAGAAGTATAATGTAACTTACTCAACAATTGAGTTTGAATCTGAGAATGGTTGTGATGGTACTCATAGTGTGGAAGAGAAATGAAAAGGCTTGAGCTAAAAATACCTCCATTACTTGTGGCCCTTATATTTGGGGTCTTAATCTGGGCAATGCCAAGCATCTATGAAATAAGTAATTCGATGGTTTTAGATGTATTCTCAGGGGTATTGTTTTTGATCGGTTGCTTAGTCTCAGCTCTTGGAGTGTGGGAATTTAAGAAGCAGAAAACTACAGTGAATCCAATGTCTCCACAAGAAAGTAATAGTCTTGTTATAAGAGGAGTTTATAAATTTACAAGAAACCCTATGTATTTAGGATTTCTTCTTTGGCTGTTATCTCTTGGTGTCTTTCTAAGAAATCCTTATTCTCTAATACTGGCAGTGGGATTCGTTTTGTATATGAACTACTTTCAAATACTCCCCGAAGAACGAGTCTTAACAAATAGTTTCGGTGAAGATTACTTAGAGTATAAAAAATCAGTACGTCGATGGATATAATTACTAAAAAAGCAAAAGATACAATAATGAAAAAGACAAAAATAAAAATTCAAAAAATGGACTGTCCTTCAGAAATCAAAATGATCGAAGGAATTGTTGAAAAAATTGATCAAGAAATTAAAATGGAGTTTGATTTAGGAGATCGAACTGTAAGTTTTTACCATCGTTGTGATTTAAATCTAATTCTTCAGGGGTTAGAAAATATTTCACTGCCAGGAACACTTTTATCATCTGAAGATATCTTAGAAAGTGACGTTCCTGAAATTGCTCCAAGCGTTGAAGCAAAAACCTTAAAATACTTACTCGCCATTAATTTCACAATGTTTCTTGTTGAAATATTTTTGGGATTTTACGCAGAGTCGACGGGGTTGATTGCTGACGGATTAGATATGCTGGCAGATTCTTTTGTTTACGGTATTAGCCTATATGCTGTTGGCAAAAGTGTTCATGTTAAAAACAAAACAGCCTTCTTAAGTGGTGTTATGCAAATTTCATTAGGCTTATTATGTCTTGTTGAAGTAGGTCGAAAATTTTATTTTGGAAGTGAGCCTCTATCAAACTTTATGATAATCGTCTCAATTGTTGCTCTAATTGCAAATGTATGGTGTCTTACTCTTATTCATAAACATAAGGATGGGGAAGTGCATATGAAAGCCAGTTGGATATTTTCTGCCAATGATGTCATTGTAAATACAGGTGTTATTATATCTGGTGCTTTAGTTTACTTTTTCAAAACTAATATCCCTGACTTAATTATCGGTGGTCTTGTTTCACTTATTGTTATTAAGGGTGGATTAACAATTATTAAGCTCTCAAAGCCTCAAAAAGAGCAACCAAGTGAAAATCAAGATTGCTGTTCTGGTAAATGTAGCTAAAAGAGTTTTTAAGGAGCTTTTGTCAGCTTCTTAGTGAACACTTCAAGTGACGGAAGTCCTTTATGAACTTTGATTATAGCTTCTTTTTTAATAGCCTTGCTAGATAAGTTTAAAACCGTAGTCCCTGTAATTACTGTAAATAATATCGCAAGAAATATCTCAATTATCGCACGCATACTATTCCTCCCTTTTTTTAAGCTCTCGCTTAACAATGTCTTTTACTGTCGATGGATACCATGACCCACCGAGTTTAGTTGGTATGTTTTTATCGTTTAAGTATTCAGAGATTCGTTTAAATGAATAACCCTTTTCTCGAAGGGAAATCATCTTTTCAATTACCCTTTGCTCACCCTTATGAACTACACGCATAGTCCCAACAAGCTTTTCACCGAAGCGAAGAGTAGGTGCTTTAATCTCTTCTTTTTTGAATCCAAGGGCACGAGTTGCATCACTTATTGAAGAGCGAGGCCAGCCTGTTAATTTTGAAATTTCATGGCTAGAAAGGTCTTTTTCTAAGTACAGTTTCCGCAAAAGTTCTGAATTTTGGATGGGTTTATTGAAGAAATGTGCTATGATTACAGGTACATAATGTGGGGAGCTACAGAGTTCGCGTAGCATTGTCGAACCCCCACCAGACAAAACAAAAAATTAGGCCCTCAATCGAGGGTCTTTTTATATTAATAAATTCAATTACCTAGACGAAATGAGTTCTTTTTGTTCACTTTTTAAATCACCTAAAATCATCCAAAATCACTCTGATTGATGACTTTTGTAGTTGATGGCCGTAGTTCATCAAAAATCAACTACACGTGCGTAGTCATCATTATAAAGTGTATAATATCTCTTGAGACGGACATGGGCGAGACGGACGTGGGTGAGAGTGTGAAGAGTATTACCAAAAAAGAGAATTTTATTCAGCTTAGGGCAGAAGGCCTTAGTTTTGAAAAAATATCTCGCGAGTTAAATGTATCGAAAAAAACTCTGATAAACTGGAGTAGAGATTTTGAGTGCGATATCCAAAACATGAAGAGCTTAAGATTGGATATGCTACGTGAACGATATTTACGTGATATAGAGCAAAGATTAAAAATATATTGCAAGTTTCAGGAGAAAATTGAAAAAGAGTTACTTAGTCGTGACTTAAAAGATCTTTCAACAGACAAACTCTATCGAATTTTTGATCAGAATGAATCGAAAATTTCCGAGGGATTTAATGTCTTTTTTAAAGGTGAAGAGCCATTTTATGGACTAGGTAAAGCTAGGTTAATTGAGTGGCCAATTTAAGAGAAACTAAAAGGCCTCCAAAATTACACCTTTAATCTGATAATCTTATTCCTTTGATGTCGGATTCCAAAAAATCGGGATAATTCTTCTTATAAAAATCATGTTCTGGTTTTGTTATTGTGGTCCATTTATTTTGGAGATGATTGATATAGTCATCGAATTCTTGGCGAGAATTGCACCTTCCGATTGCTTTAATAAAATCTTTTTTGGGAGTTATCTCATTTTCAATAAAAAAATCCATAACTTTCTTATGTTGATCAGATAATTTTTTTATAATTGGGCCAACTGGATTTGAAACTACTATTCTCCATAAATCTCTTTTAAGAGTACGTACCCATTCATTATTATCTGGTTTTTCATCAGGAACAACACTTGGTCTGTAGAAGGCATTAATTCTCTTTGATTTTAAGAATTGATGAAATTCACCATTTTTTTTGAGGAACTCTCTGAGCCATTCCATTGAATTTCTTGAACCAGAAGAAAGTTCAATCGCTGTTATAAGAATAATTGCGAGTGGTTTTGGGATACGTTTTCTGCCACCATTGGCCACTATGTAATTATGCATATCATCTAGGTCTATATTACTCCACGGTTTTTCTATATTATTTGAGAGAAAATTTCCAAACTCTGATTGATGACAGATTAAGGCTTTTAGGGCGTTAATTTGGTTTTTATCCAGCATTATATTCTTTTAATTTAGTTTTTCGGTATTTTGTCCCACTCCCCAAACCAGGTAAATATTCCTTATCTTGGTAGCAGGTTCAGCATTGATAGCACATGACATGAGTTATAGCTAATCGTGTTTGGACATGTTTACTAGATGCAAATAAGTATCTGAATTTAAAGGAGCATTTGATGTTACAGAAGAATTGTAACCAGGGTGATTATTACCTTAGTAAAATGAGAAGAGCAGGTAGAAATGAAGTCTTTAATAAGATTGAAGAGATTTTGAGTTTTGATGTACTGAAGTATCAGTACGATTTATTAGAAATCAGGCTCAGTGAGTCATTTGAGACTACTAAAACGTCATATGAGTCAAGAGTCTTAAAGAAAATCAAAGAATCTTATAAGGGAGATATTTTCACCTCAATGTGGATCGGTAAAAGGAATATTGATATTTTTATTCCTGGGCTTAGAGGAAATACCTACGAACAAACTATTCAAAATATTACTAAAGCACGTTACTTCAAAGGACTAGCAATAGAAATAGACGGTTCGATTCATGATCAAGAATTTAAAATGAAAAAGGATTCGTCAAAGTATCGACAATTACATGCATTGGAAATTGGTCTACTGACGATCGAAAACAGAGACATAAAGCTAAATTTTATTCAGAAAATAATTCGAGGGTTAATCGACATGCCTAGGGTTGATTATCGGCAGAGAAGAAGACTTTTTAGAAATATTTTCATAACTACTCTTTTGGCACACTACACCGATGAAGAGTTAAACAATTTGTTCAAAACTAAACACTTAACGCACCTCTTCACGGAAAGTAGAAAAATAATTAAGTTGTAGGTAGGAAAATGAAGGAAAAGAAAGTAAACGAGTCCATCAGCTCTTTTACATTTGAATATAAGGAAATTTTGACGACTACTGAAGCCGCTTTTTATATGGGAAAGAGTGTTTCTTCATTTTTTAATGATGTAAGCAATGGAAAAATTCCATATTACAAGTTTGGTAGAAGTAATCGTTATTTAAAAAGTGAACTTAGAGAACTTCTTTTGTCTCAACCAAGAGGAGTTCGTAATGATAAAGTTCAATGAGAAGAAAAAATGTTTTGAGGTTTCTTATAGTAAAAGGCATCCTATTACGAGAAGGCCATATACATTAAGAAGAACTTCAATAAAAACAAAAGCAGAGGCCAAGAGGGTTGAAAGACGACTTGTAATTCTACTTGAGGACAAGTTTCGAAAAAAAGTCATTCCAACCTTTGAGATCTTGATGCGAGAATACATCGACTTTTTAAAAAACCAAGATGTATCACTAAAAACTGTAGAAAGTTACTTTTTGGGACTTAGGGCACATGCTTTGCCAGCTTGGAAAGATCGGATTATCGATACGATCTCTACAAATGAGATCAGGTCGTTAATACTGGAGAAAGTTGGAGATCGCTCAACAAGTCATCAAAAGAATGTTCTCAAATACATTCGAAGTGCATTTAATTATGCAATTGATGAAAACTACATTTCTCGTAATCCATCACCAAATATGAAGTTCAAGATCAAAAACAAGATTAAAGATGTTTTAACGGAGGAACAGGTTAGAATTCTTTTAAACATGGCCAAAGAGGTAGAATGTGAATGGTATCCAGTTTGGGCAACTGCTCTTTACACTGGAATGAGAAATGGAGAGTTGTACGCTCTTACTTGGGATAAAGTTGATCTCAAAAGGAAAGTCCTTAAAGTCGACTGTTCATGGAATAACAAAGACGGTTTTAAAGATACTAAGAGTGGGGATGACAGAATTGTGGGAATTGCTCCAGCTCTTCTTGAGGTATTCATGACTCTTAGGGCCAAAAATGAGGACTCAAATTTTGTACTTCCAAGAATAGATAAATGGGATAAAGGAGAACAGGCCAGTGAGCTTAGAAAGTTTCTTGAGGGTTTAGGTCTACCTCGTATAAGGTTTCATGATCTCAGGGCTACCTGGGCCACGATAATGCTCTCTAGAGGGATAGAGCCTATTAAAGTGATGCTTATGGGTGGATGGAAAGACTTAAAAACTATGCAATGCTACGTAAGAAAGGCCGGAGTAAGTTTAAATGGCATTACTGATGAGCTTAAATTGCATAATCCAAGTGTAGCGAAAACTCCATTAGTAGAGTTGTTTCGTTAAGCATATTAACATTTTGGGAAAGGAGTCCCTTATGTTTTTTTGTGTTTTAAAATGTAAGTCACCGAGAATTCAAATTATTAAGCCTGGGGCTGTTTTATATATCTTAATTCGATTTAGTCTCTTCCGATAAGTGGTTATCTTAACAATTTTACTTGGAGAGTTGTTTGAGTCAATCTGACTATACCAATTTGAAAGAAGTATTAGATATTTTAAAAAGATTACCTCTAAACTCTAGGGTTCCCTTTGGAAATGTTAAGATAGATAATTTATTTAAAAAGATCAATCAGTTGAATAGTGACTTGAAAGATGAAGTTCATAATAGGACCCAAATAACGCTAGAAGAAAATCATAAAGGAGAGGTGATTTTCTATAGATTGAATGAGCCTGATTTTGATTGGATTGAAAAAAGGTTGGAGCATTTTAAAACTAGATCAGCGAACAAAATAGAGTCAAAAAATAGATAAGGCTTTTTTGACTAAAATTTTTCAAATATGGAGAGTATATGCTTCTTGTGCGCTTTGTTGTTTTACTTTCTCTCTTATACTTGACTAGCTGTGCTCACAGTCTGAACCCATATAACGTTGATGTTGAGCCCAATTGGGTTGCACAGTTAAGATCTGGGGAGAATGCTTTAAAAGTGCAGCAAGGAGACAAGTATTACTTTAGAGCAATTTACTCTGGTGAAGAAAATTCAGAAAAGGTATGTCAATTTTCATTAGATAAAAATAGGGATTTCATAAAATCTAGTTATCCATTTGTTTCACAGATACCAATGACAATAGAAGTTGTGTATTATAGCGATAAGCTAAAAGATTGCTCAACGACAATTAGTATTTCCAAGCGACTTGTAGACAAAATGGATGAAGTTAAGGCCATTGAATCTGAATATGAAAAGTCTCTTGAAAAACTTGAAGATGATAAAAAACAATTAAAAGCAAATCTAGCGAATCAGATTGAAGAGAGAAAAGCTCTTGAACTTAAGATCAAATCATTGTCAGAGTTTATTAGAGCTAACGTAAAGTTAAAAAATCAGGCGGAAAGTCTTGATTATACGGTAAACAAAATTAGGAATCATGTCGTGAAAACTTCAAATATAGTATTTACTGAAGTTTACAATGGTATGAGTCAGCTTCAGCTTTCTAAGCTTTTAAACACTGCTGGGCTTAATTCTCAAATTGGGATTAGATATTTATATAACTCATTTTGCCCTTCTAAATATCAAAGCAATCATGGAGTTGGAATTGTCTGTTGGTCGTCAAATTATGATAACCCTATCGTTTTGGGATATTGTAATTTATCCGGCTCATGTTGGAGCAGAAATTATAAATAGTTTCTGAGATTTTTTAAGTATGAATAATAATATAATTAGGTTTAAAATTAGACGTTGAATAAGGGAGTTAGGTGCATAAATATCTTGGGTAAGATAATTTCACTTGTAAGAAAGTACTATGAAGAACAAAAAGCATAATAGAACAAGTATTGTAACTGGAGCGACAGGAGAACATTATGTTGCAGCAGAGTTGTCTAAACGTGGTTATATAGTAAGTTTGACACCCAGGAATACTCATACGGTTGATATTTTGGCATCCAGTATAGATGGAACTAAAACTATATCCATTCAGGTTAAAACAAGGTCAGATTGTATAAAAAAATGGACTCTTTCTCCCAAGGAGGAAGAAGTATCTGGAACAAAGTTTTTTTATATCTTTGTTAATTTAATGAATGACGAATACTATCCTGAATTTCACATAGTAAGAAGTAAAGTCGTTGTCGAATACATCAAAAATAGTCATGATAATTGGAGAAAACGGAATGGAGAAAATAGACACTCAAAGATGAGGTTTTTTTCTGATGAAGAGTGTAAATATCTAGATAAATGGAGCTCTCTAGGACTAGATGAATAAAATATTGATACGAAGCCTAGGTCTCGCTGACAAAGATCAGGCTCAAGAGGTACTAAGTATAAGCGATTAGGCGATTGTAAAGAACTTTGATTAAAAGAAGAATTTAATGTGTGAATTATCAGATAATGACAAACAAAAAATAATCGATTGTATAGAAGAGCATATTACTGTCGATGCAAAACAGATCGAAAATTGGATTGGTCATTTGAGTTATATAAGTGACAGTTTGATTGATGAATCAATGTCGGACCATCATGCTTCCTTGGAGAACTTATTTTGGATAAGACTATTTGGACTTATAGTGGAAATCCAAGAGAATTTCCAGGTGAGTAATGATATATTGGATGTCACTACATATGATGAATTTACCGTCAAGTATCCTAACCTAGCAGAGAATAATCAACTGTTGAATTACGTTTTTAAAATTCTAGATCTGATATCTTTAATTAAGAGTAAGTTTAATGAGCGTGAATTAATCGCAATTGATAATTACCGCCAAACTAACTGTCATGTTCTCCAAAAACATTATAGGCTAAAAGTGAAAACTAAAAATAACAGAACCAGTTTGGATGAAAACTATAAAGTTAAAACAATTCCCAAATCATTTAATGTTAAAAAGTTAAAAAGTGAATTAGATGCTTTAATACAAAGCTATAATGGAAGTACCATTGATGTCGCGATTGATTTTGCGAAAAGAATAAATGACCCTGTTAAAGAACTCTATTCTTTCTACAAAAAACTTAATTCTTGATAGAAATAATGGAGACATTTAAATAAGGGTAGTATTTCGTAGTGTGCCGCAGTTCTGAAAGCTAATAAAATCAAGAGGGTAAGGTACCCTCCACCACCTCCACCAAAATCAGCACCATGAAAGACATTTAAGTATTTAAAATTAAAGACTTTAGCTCAAAGGTCATGGTGTTGTATGGTGCTGTGGTACAGATGCGATTGCAACAGCTTATGTACCTTAAGAGTTTTGGGAGCTTAATTTTGAACTTAGGACTTAATAGCTTTTGTGTGGTAAACGTATAAGTAAATAAGTCCTAAAGGCGCAATAAAAATCGCAAAAGCAAAACATATTGCCATCGTAAAATATTTAACTAACAAAAATAAAATACTGTTAACTATTATCTGATTTTCGCCCAAAATAAAACCGACAATTCTTTCACAAACAAATCTTGAATATGGATATAGGAGAGTGCTTATTAATAGGAAAATGAGAATGCCAATGTCTGTTTGTTCGAAGTTTTGAATGAAACTGTAAATTGGGAAACCTCCGATTAGGGCGCCAAAAAAGAGTTGTCTAAAATAGTAAGATGTATTAAGTCCACCAAAAGTTTTTCTTAAAAATAAATTCATCCATTATCTCCATTATTGTTTGAATTCTATAAACTTCGGATAGAAATGTCTTTATAAATTTCTTTTTTCATCTTTACTTTAGTGGTTGCTAATCAAGACCATGAAAGACATTTAAGTGCTTATAATTAAAGACTTTTATAGAAAGGTCATGGACTCTCATGGTGCTGTGGGTGGGATGCGATTTCAGATACTTAAACAAAAATTAACTATAATTCATTTGGAATATTCCGATAGTAAAAGGAATATTTACTTCTACCATTTTCGCAAAAAAAATAAAAACGAGAAAAAATTATTGCTCCCTTGCAAGCTTTTGCTGTTGGGACTTAACTTTGTCATTTTCTCTATAGTGATGCGCTTATCTCATCAGTTGTGGCGTTCGGCTTAAGTCTTCTGGGCTTCGTTTCTTAAGTGGCCGTTCACATGTTTGCTGTTAGGTTAAATCCATTTTCACCTTACCCCCGGCGCTTCCCGTCTCTCATCACCAAGCAAATGACCGCATTTTTTTACCTTCCACATTTTGATTTTAGCATAGTTGTAATAAAAGAAGATGCCAAAAAATGTTTTATGTTATCGAGATTATAGAAATCTCTTTGAGTTGTTTTGCTTAGAAGTAGACTTCCTAAAATTCAAATGATGTGTCTCTAACTACCCAATTTTTTGAAATTAATAGTATTTTGAGGTTGATTTGTGCTACTATAAATAGTAGTGTTAGTGACTATGGGACGAGAGAAAAGAGGCGGCTATATTATTGAATGGTGGATTGGTGATCATGAACCTAAACATGTTCACGTTTTTAAGGATGGAAGAGAAATAGCAAAGGTAGTCATTCCAAGTATGAGATTGCTTAGTGGAAAAATGAACAAAAAGATAAAGAAAATTATTGAGGAACTCTTGAAAGAGGAAAAAATATGAAAAGTACAAAAATAAAAGCAGCAACTTTTTCTAATAAGAAAAAAGAGATTCAAATTACCTACACTTCTGGCAAAGAAGTCGTTATTCATTTTGGATCTATCGGAATCACTAAAAATATTCAATCGGTTTGGCCAGATAAGGAAACAAACTATAAAAGCTTAGGGATTGAGTATGCAGATGGTGAAGTTGATTACATGCCTTATGATCAACCTCTTGCCATTGTAAAAGATCCTGAGTTCTTACTCCAAAATCATATTGAAAATGTAATCTCTCATATTAATGAAGAGCTAAAAAGAAAAAAGGTTTCAAAGAAATATCTAGCAAGACAGTTGGGCACTTCGGATAATCAGATACAAAGACTCTTGAATCCAAATATTCTTAACAAAAATCTTACTCAGTTATATAAACTGGCCGCTCTGCTTGAGCTACAATTTGAGATGAATCTTGTTGCAGCTTAATTCAATGAGCTTGAAATTAAAGGGAATTCCTTCGAAGTTACCTATAAGAATAATCTCAGTTTTATTTGTATTTTTATGTGCAAATGTTTTGAAGGATTTTGGAGAACCTAGACCTGCTTATGTGAATTATTTGAATGGTCTTATTTCCTCAATAGCTCTGATATCTGGACCTTTTTTAGCGAGTTTTTATGCAGTCAGGAATAGAGTCAAATTTGTTCTAATGATTTGGATATTTATCTCCTTACTTGGTGTTACATTTCTTTTAATTGATTACGGTGTAATCCCAGGTCTATTGTCAGTACTGTTTCACATATGGGTCTTTATACAATTACTTCAAGGAAAAAAGAATGAAGTGGCCACCAACAATTAGTGATCAAGCACGAGATGAGTGCTATGAATATTTTGATAGAAATATCAGGGAGCTCAAGAAGAACCCAAACGGTAAGGTCGATCCTGCGGCAGATGGACTACAAAATAATGATGTAGATGCTTTTCGCCATGCTTATGTTAGTGGTGTAATGGTCCAGGAGTTTAGTGAGTCTACAGCTGAAATTCTTGGTCGCTTGGTGGTACTAGCTACTCGTACCACGATATGTGATATTAGCTATTTAAGAGATTATTACGAGAACTATCTTGTATATAATATGATTTGAATTTGATATAAAAAAGTGCGGACCGTGAAATACAGCAGCTCTTTTTTCATGAGTGAGAGTCGACGAGCATCGGGGCCAAATATTTTATGAAAGAAATAATATAATAACGATCTCTTGAGTAACGAAGGCCAAAAGTCTCAAGCGGAAGGCCGCAACAGGTGAGATGAGAACGCCACCATAGAAGTTTGAGTAATCTTTTTAAAATCCTCAAGCGCATTAGTTGAAAGTGCTTACAAGAGGTCAACGCTAAACTTCATTTACATATTATTACGAGTAAAAGTACATTCAAGACAAGAATATAATTCATGTGAAAAATGATCTTTGAATTATTATCGATTTATATTGAGGAGTTTTTCGGGCCCAAAAAAGAATTTTGAGAAAAATCATACAACATTATTAGTAAAAAAATCTTAACGTTTTTATTAATGTTGAATATTATAAGCTTCACTCAATATTCTTATAAACATACCCCATAATCAAAAGCGATAGAATTGCAAAAGTATAGACAGTTGTTTTTTCAAGTTTAGAATTTGAAGGTTTTTAATATTTTTAATTCCTCTATAAAATAATACTAAACTGGAAAGGATTAATGTTGTAAAAAAATATAACATCCCGCCTTCAGCTAACTGATTGGGGTTACAGCAATTTCCCCAAACTCCTCCTGGTACAAATGATAGATAAATGCCCAAAAAAATATTTAAAATAAAGATAAAGTAAAGTAATTTCTGATCAGCTTTAAAATCACTATAGAATAAGATTCCATATAGAAAGACCAGGAAGTTTACAAAACTAGAAATAATGATAATAGTCATTAAAATACCTTTGTAGTAGATTCAATTTAGTTTGATACATTAAATACTAATTTTCTCTGAAAATATATTTTTTGCTAAACCCATCCAATTATGAGGCAGCATTTTCTAATTGTGAATGTAAAAAAGTAATGTACGAAAAAATTTGAGTTGATAAAGTATAGAATCTGCAAAACATCTAATAAAAACTAAAAAATCAGAAATTAAAAATCTTTTCATTCTGACAACTAAGACCTTCTGTTTTTGTGGAAATTCATTTATTTCAAAATCGTAAGTGATAACCAGTTTTTTCTCAACTTCTTCACAAAATTTAAAAGTATTTGATACTTACTTAGTTTAACTAACAAAATGGATATGTTGAAGAGAAATAAGCTTCTTTCTTTTAAAATGTTTGTTTTTTGCTTTTATAATTATCATTCATAGTCAGTTGGCCTAATGTAACTCCAAATTTCTCAACTAAGTTAAGATGAGAGAAGGCCTTATGTGGCGATAGTTGACCTGATATAACTTGGAGATAAGAATGTATTTTATTTATCAAAGATTGGTCCTTTTCAAAAAGTGCCTCAAATCTAAATTCACAAACCCCCTGTTTCTGCCATTTAGGAATTAAAGAAAACGCTGCTTGAGGAGTTGATAGATACATTGTATTCCTACATTCTTGATCAGCTTTCAAATAATGGTAATTTCCATACATATCTTTGAGTTCAACTTTATGTTTTTCACATGGCTTTCCACAGTCTTGAAAACTACTGCCATTACTGAGAAACGCAGCAAATACACAATGCTCCATATGAAACTCTGGCATATACTGATGAACGGTGAGTTCATACCAATTCGAAGGTGAAAATTTTAGCAGTTCAGAAAGTTGCTCTTGATTAAGATCATATCCAGGACAGAGTGTTTCTAGTCCTTTGCTTTTAAGATACTTTGCAGTAAAAGAATTTGTTACGTTAAGAGAAAAATCACCTTTCAATTTAAGATTTGGAGCATTTTTCTGCAAGAAATTAACGGCCCCTAGATTTCTCACTAAAATGCCATCTGGTTTAGCACTGATTAATTGTCTTAAATTGTGATATTCATAAGGTTTTAGAATTCTCGTTGTAGCAAGATAAACATTCAATTGATGTTGCCTAAGTAATTTTACACTCTCTTCATATTTTTGGCCAAATTCATAATCAAGAATGATATTCCCAATATTTTCTTTTAACTCACAATTTGTATAGTATTCAATAAATGTTTTTAGCTGGCCTATTTCTCTGAAAAGTAAATTTAGCTTAGGTTTATTTTGAGTTTTCTGATGAACTTGTCTAGGTAAATCTAGCGGTTGGAAAACAGAAATATTGCGTAAAATTCTCAAAGAATAAAGCTGTTCAACCATATTCTTTTTAATATATTTTAATTCTTTATGCGAAAGGTAAAGGTTTTCAAGAAGTTCACTTTGCATTTTTTTTACGTAGAAACAAGTGTGCCCTAAACTGCCAAGCCCTTTTTGAAGATCATCTAAACTCAGAGGTGATTTGATAGATTTTTGTAATATAGATTTGCTAGAAATCGTCACAGTATTCTGGCCATCAGTAGCTTCAACATTTAGTGGAGTTGATTCTTTTCCTGAAACTTTTATATGAAGAGGGAAACGCTTAAGTTGAAATTGGTCTGTATATGTTTTTTTTAATTGATTGTTAAGTTGAGTATCTTTATTTAAGAAAACTCGCATTCCCTTTTTTAACAGTTTAAGATTGAAAGTCTTACTAAATTCAAGATAAATAGATCTTTGGTCAGATTTAATTTGAAAAATATCTCCGCCAAACTCAATATCTTTGCCGACAAATAATACTCCATCTCCAGGGTTTGGAATATATTTTGAATCAATTATTACAGACCTTTTAAAAATATTAATTATTTTTCCAAGCTCAAGGCCACGATGATTACCATAAGTTCCTTCAACGAGTTTTTGATGGTCTACTCCATGAAGCCAACCAGAGTAAAATCCTCTAGAGAATACTCTCGATAATTCATCTTTTCTCTCTATCATTTTTTCTTTTTTCTGATTTAGAACTTCTCTATAGGCCCTGGCCGTAGAGGCCACATACTCTGGTGTTTTTAGACGTCCTTCGATCTTAAAGCTATCCACTCCAATATCAGTAAGTTCAGTGATCTCATTGAGTCCACATAAATCTTGGGGAGAGACCAGATATTTTTTATCAATTAGATCTTTTTTGTTTCCGTCAACAATCAATTCATAATCAAATCGGCAGCTTTGAGCACATTGTCCACGGTTAGCACTTCTTCCTCCAAGCGCTTCTGAAGTGAAACATTGACCTGAATATGACACGCAAAGGGCCCCGTGTACAAATACTTCCAACTCTTTTTGGGTATTTTTTTTAATATGTGAGATATCTTTAAGTGAACACTCACGGGCCAGGACAAAACGATCAATTTCAAGATCATCCAAAAATTCAATGGCCTCAAAGTTAGATATTGTCATCTGGGTTGATGCGTGAATCCTTTGATCTGGAGCTATGTCCTTAATTAGTTTTGCAAGTCCTAAATCTTGAAGAATAAACGCATCAGGCCCCAATTCTATGGCCTGATGGAGTAATTCAATGACTCTTGGAAGCTCAGCTTCAAATATAAGAACATTGAATGCGAGATAAACTTTAACCCGATAGAGATGGCAAAGATCTATTATTTCTTTTAATTCAGGAAAACCAAGATCTATCGTTCTACCACGAGCGTTAAAATAGGGCATGCCAACATAGATAGCATCTGCACCATTATGTATGGCCGCTAAACACATATCTAGATTGCCAACTGGCAAAAGTAATTCTGTTTTATTCTTTCCCATGGGGTTTAAATACTGTTATTTGGTCTTCCCGTCTATAAATGATCTATTATACTGTATTTTTTTAACGCTTATTTCCTCTACAAAATTCACCAGATTTTGTATACTAGCGGCCGTAGAAACATGTTGATATTGGGAAAAGTATGGGACGTAAATCAGCTAAAATTGCTGCCAGGAAAGGGGCAAGTGACAGGGCCAAGGCCCAAGTTTATACCAGAGCATTGAAAGATGTTTTTAAGGCCTCAAAAAATGGTGGGCCGGATATAGACACAAACTTCTTATTAAAAGTTGCAGTTGAACGATGTAAAAAGTTTAATGTTCCAAAAGATAATATTGATCGGGCGATTAAAAAGGGGCAAGGGACAGATGGCGTTGGATATGAGGATATAACTTATGAAGGTTATGGTCCCAGTGGAGTTGCTATTTTTGTGGAAGCTTCAACCAACAATGTTACTCGAACTGCCGGAAATGTACGGAGTTATTTTAAAAAATGTCACGGATCTCTAGGGGTAACTGGATCACTTGAATTCGTTTTTGAAAGAAAGGCCGTTTTTTCGATTCCAGCTATCGGAATTGATGAAGACGAGTTTACTCTCGCAATGATTGATGCCGGTGCTGAAGATGTAGAACTTGAAGATGAATTTTTTGAAGTCAAAGGGCCAATGGATGTTTTTGGTTCTATTCAAGAAAAGTTGCAAGAATTAAATATTACCCCTGATGAGGCCGGTCTTGTTAGAATTCCAACACTGTATAAAGAAGTAGACAATGATAGTGTTGAGCAGATTGAAAAGCTGATTTCAATGCTTGAAGAAGATGATGATGTTGTCACTGTCTACGATAACATGGAATAAGTTGATATCGATATCTAGGTCATTTTTTTCTAGGTTAAATAACTAGCAGTACTTAAATTAGGATTTCAGACTAATCAAAAAGAAAATGAGTGAAATTCTTGCGCTAACTCTAATCATTACTGCAACTGAGATGGTTTGCAATGGAAAAGTAACGACAGATAGGAAAGAACTAACAAAACATAATGCTATAAATGAAATAGCACTTGTTTTTCTCTCAATACAACAATTAATTTAGGAAAAAACAATTCATCTCACCTTTACCTTTGATCTTAATCTTACCTCTGTCGATTGCAGAAATCTCAATCTTTTCTTTCAGATATTGTGTGAAATCTGAAGAAGCTTGGATTCTATCAGGCTCACCAGACGATTCCATTCTGGAAGCGATATTGACAGCATCACCCCAAACATCAAAAACAAATTTAGATTTACCTAGAACTCCGGCCACTGCCTTACCTCGATGAATTCCAATTCTGATTTTGAAGTCAGTTTTATGTTGATTATTATGAGAAGCTAGCATTGAAATAATTCTCTTCGTAAACTGGTACATTCTAATTTCATGATCAGCATCACCAAAAATTCCACCACTGACCATATAGCAATCACCAATCGTTTTAATTTTTTCCAGTCCAAATTCCAAAATGAGGTCATCAATTTTACTGAAAATGATGTTTAACATATCAACGAGCTCCTCGGCAGAAACCGTTGAGGAATATTGAGTATAGCCTACCAAGTCTGCAAACATAATCGTTATAAAATCAGTACTCATCGCTATTTTTTGTTCTCCGGCCTTAAG
The DNA here is from genome assembly GCA_020635115.1 of Halobacteriovoraceae bacterium. NCBI lineage: Bacteria > Pseudomonadati > Bdellovibrionota > Bacteriovoracia > Bacteriovoracales > Halobacteriovoraceae > Halobacteriovoraceae bacterium. The sequence goes on from JACKAK010000004.1 coordinate 389,461, forward strand.
GCGAAGCGCCACTGGTTTAGGTAAGATATTTAGTAAGAGGTTCTCTGAACGCTCTCTTTCTTTATTGAGTTCGTTCATCATCAAGTTAAAAGACCATCCCAAACTCACTGTTTCTTTACTTCCGCCAAACTTATCTAGAGTTTTAGAAAAATTTCCCTGAGCGATTGTGTGAATAACTTTTTGTAAACTTTCTAATGGAGCAATAATTAATCTAGATAATTGCATAGAAAGTAAAATGGAAATAAGAATGACGACGGTTGCAATCATTAATGATTTTTCCAGAATCTTTTGGCCTTGGAGAAATAACTCTTCAGTGCTAAAAGCAATTTTTACATATCCTTTTACACCTGATCCATTCCATGGGCCTTGTATGATATATTGTTCATTCTGAATATTTTGCAGGGGAAGCTTGAGCAAGGGTTCATGATTGAGCTTATCAGGAAAAGTTGCAAAAACCTCTTTTTTTTCATCTGTTATTATTATCCAACTTAGATTATTTTGTTTTTTTGCCCATTTGAACACTGTTTGGATAGCATCGAATCTTTCTGTTTGTAGGCCGACTTCTAGTCCAAGTTGAACAGTTTTAAAGAGAAGGTTATTTTTTTCAATGAATTGGTTCTCTAAAAAGCGTGATTGAATATTCAAGTTGTACTGATAATAGAAAAAAGTAAGTCCGAGAGTGATGACTATAAATAAGAAACTTATTTGGGCCTTAAATGGAAATGTACTTAGTTTAATCATTATTTTTAACTGGAACAATTTTAATCTTGTCTGATTTTATTTCATTCAGATACATATAGCCTATGGCATCAGGAGTTGTTTCAATGAAATCAACGACTTCTTGATGAGATCCGAATAATTTAATCGGAAGAGTATTACCCTGAAGGCTGGCCCTAATCCATTTTTTATAGAGGTAGAAAGGGGAAACTTTTAGAAAATCTTTCATAAATGTTTTCTTCTCTTCAACCTCCTTTTTGTAGTCAACAACCTGAATCTCTTTACCATCTTCCCAGGTGAAACTTTCTCCCATAAAAATCTGTTTTATTTGGTCCTTTGAAAGTGACTTGACAGGATTTAAGTGATGTACAAAAAAGTATGGAGTAGATAGACTTGATCTACTAAAAAAAAGAATAATGAAGATAATAATAATACGTTTCATCAATAAACAATCGACAAGCTCAGTTTATGAGTCAAGTAGTCCTTTTTTTGTACCCATGATGTAGCGAGGGATTCTTGATAACTTTCCCATTTAATAATTGTGTAATAGTTCACAAAATAATTGAGTCCCATACCATACTCCTGTGTATTATTTTCTGATTTGGTGATATCTGGAATAAAGACATCATAACGAATGTACCCTATAAAGTCGTCATTGAGATTATGCCCTAATAAGGTTGAAACACTCTGATAGTTTGTGCTTTGGACTCCTGTTGTTCTATTCCATTTTTTACCTTGGAAAAATTCAGTTTGAAAAATATATTGTTGTCCTTCAAATTGCAGATCAAAGGCAAAACTATTTTCCCATCTTGGTCTAGAAGATGTATTGATTTTGTCTCTTTGAAAACTCATGCCAATCCAGGCCTGATCCCAAAATTCATAAGTCATACGTATGAGAGTAAGTGGACTTCTGTTTTGGTCAGAACCATCTTCTTTTTGCTGTTCTCCGTTGGCCACACCACCCTGCAAATGAAACTTTTTATGATTAAAATTAATGAGTATGCCGGTGGAATATTTGCTGATGGCCCTTTGAGATGATGTATTTGAAAAAAATAGATTTTTGCGAAAAAAGAGGGGAGGATCAATGGGAACATAGCTGGCACTAAAATCATGAATTTCATTATAGATACCATAGGGAGTAAGAAACTTACCTGCTCTAACTTCCATATTTTTATTAATAATGAGCTCTCCATATCCTCTGGATATTTTGATTTCACCTATTCCTCCATTTGTACCTAGCTCCAATCCGTCTTCGAATTCGATATCAGTCAGAATTTTAGCATTTTCTAGGACTTTTTTAGCGTAAATGAGGTTGATTCTTCTTAATCTAAAACCGCTAGGTGCTGAATGGTTTTCAGAAATGTTAAAATCAGATTGAAAGTAACCAGTAAGATCACTTGCATAGATCGTAGAAATCTGAATAGTAACGAATACAATTAAATAGAAATTTCGCATTTGTCTATTCTGGAACACATTTACCGATTTATCAAAGAATAATTAACCAAATAGAGATCACAATATTCAAATCAATGCTATAGGCAAGAAATAAATTAAAATCTAAGTAGAGCTTTTTTTTTCATGAAATTATTTTTGATGTTGTTTTGTCTGGGTTTCAGCAGTAGATTAAAAAACTATTCAAACTTGTCCATATGCCTTGTTAACTATTTAAAATACTTCTTAAAATAAGCCAACAATTGATAATCATCAGAATTTAAAAGAAAACATCATTATGCTTGATTGCAGATTTTATAAGTATTAAACTCAGAATATTGAAAGGAGTCTTTATGTTTATAGGTCATTTTGCTGTTGGATTGGGAGCTAAGAAGCTGCAACCAAAAATAAATCTTGCGATCTTGTTTATTGCTTGTCAATTTCTTGATCTCATCTGGCCTTCTCTTGTACTTCTTGGTGTGGAGATTGTAAAAGTTGATCATCATGCTACGGTGGTAACCCCTTTTGATTTTATTCATTATCCCTATTCTCATAGTCTAATTATGACTGCTATATACTCAATATTTTTTGCAATTATTGTTGGTTGGTATATGAAAGATAGGCTTTCTGGAATTATCTCTGGTACTGTCGTTATGTCACATTGGATTCTAGATTTTATTACTCATAGACCTGATTTACCAATTGGTTTCTCAGGTGAAAAATATGGCCTAGGACTTTGGAATAATTTGTTTTTTGCGTTTATTTTAGAATCGGCCCTATTTATTGCTTCAGTTCTTTTATATAATAGTATGAAAGATTTTTCACGTAATCAGAAAATTTCGTTTTGGATTATGGTTTGCCTTCTTTACATATCTTATTTTGCAAATGTTTTTGGACCTAAACCACCAGTTGATTTACCAGCTTCTATGATTGCAGGTCCAGCACTTTTTATGTGGATATTTGTCATTTGGGCCTATTTTATTGATCGCGAAATTGTTAGAAACAATTAAATGTTACAAAATCATTCGAAATTATGTACAGCAAACAAGATTATATATAATGCAGTTCAAGAGGATAATTATTCAATTAAAATAGATATAAATTGATGAAATATTTCCGATTTTGTTAAGAAAGCTAATAGCCATGTTTTTATCCGAAATTATATAATAGAGTCTTGATTTTAATGGCATTCTGAGGAATTTTTGTTAACCATAAACTGATGAGTTAGAAAGATTAACTTTTTTACAACGTATTTTTGAGTATTCACTATTGTAAGCAGAGTTTTTTGACTACAGAACCTAAGAAATGAAAGCAAAATCAGACAAAATAAATTTTTTTTTGAAAAAATGTAAATCATTTATGGACGTTTCTTTTTTTTAAACATATATGTCCCTTCAGCTTTGTACCGGGAGAATACATTGAAATACAAAGTCTTAACTCAATTATTCAGTTTTATTCTATTATTTTATTCCTTCACAAGCACAGCAAATGATACCAAAAGGGCCGTTTTGGGAAATATTAGCGCTTGTGAACAAGTCTTCACTAAGGAAGTTATTCTAGTTGTTGAGCCCTTTTCATCCGGTATTCGTTATCCCAATGCTTTAAGGAAAATGGGATATGATGTCATTCCAGTTTTAAATTCAGAGGATGTACTACCCTTATTCAAAAAGTCGATTTTAGACAATCTTGACGCCTTTCAGGATTTTTACATTTTAAATGGTAACTTCAATGGCCTTTTGCAAAAAATCGGTGACAGAAAAGTCGCCGGAGTCATTTGGGCTTCAGAATCATCTGTTATTAGCGGTAATTCTATTGCGAGACGACTCGGACTTCCTTCAAATTCTGAAAAGACCATGGAGATTTTAAGAAACAAGTACAAGTTTGGACAAAAACTAAGAGAAAGTGGACTCTCATCAGTTGAGGAAATTGCCACTAATGATGTTGAAGAGGCCATCGCTTTTTTTAAGGAAAGAGGAATCAAAGGCCCTATTATTATGAAAGACTTACAAGGGGCCGCGAGTTTTGGATTTAACAAAGCTGAAGACTTTGACCATTTAAGACAAATTTTTGCAGAGAATGTTGGTCGAAAAGACATTTTTGGCAATGAGAATTCACAATTCCTTTTTCAAGAATTTTTAGACGGAACAGAATATGTCATTAATGGAACAACACGGACTGATGAAAAAGGTGTAAGAAGGACTATTTTTTCTAGTCATTGGCGATATACAAAGACCAAAATTGGAACTTCTCTTGTCTACAGAAGAGATGCTCTTGAAGACTTTGATCTAGAGATTTATAGAGATGTTTTACGTCCACATGTTTTAGATGCTCTGGATGCAGTTGGTTACAATAATGGGCCATTTCATTTTGAAGTTATGGTTAGTAACGATGGTGTTCCAAAAATTATCGATCCAAATGCTCGAATCATGGGGGCGGATAAACCAAAAATGTCCCAACCAGTTTTTGAAAATAACATGAGCGAATTAGAGTGGGACATATTAAGGGTAACATTTCCACAAGAATTTGATGAAATTGCTGACAAATTTAATGGATATAAACTTAAAGAGCACCTCTATTTTGTCACTTTCAACGTGTTTAGAGATAATGAACATTTCAGTGAAGAAGCTTTCAATAAAGTAAAGTCTTTGCCTTCTTTTAGAGAGGTCTCAAAACTTCACTATAAAGATGGGCAATTATCAAAAAAATCGTCCGATCTTACAAATGTAGCTGCTGAATTTACTCTAATTAATAAAGATATTGATCAACTTAATAGAGATTACGAACGAGCTTTAGAAATTGAACAAGAGATTTTTGTTTCAAATAAAACAAATATAAAGAAGTTAATTCAGAAGTTAAAAGAAAAATATTTCCCTTCCACAGAAAAATAAGCATTATCTAAATAAGGTGAGTATTCATTCTAGTTGTTTTTAAAATCATTTAGATTTGATAGTAAGGAAATCATGTCAAATATATTTGAAATTCTCATCATTGGACTTGTTCTGAGTGCAGACTCTTTTTCTGCGGCCTTAGCGATGGGCGCGAGAGAACATAAGGCAAAAGATTCAATTAAATTTGCATTTACTTCTGGAGGGGCCGAGGCATTGGTCGCTTTCCTGGGGGCAATTGCTGGATTAAAGGTTGTTTCTGAGTTCAAGTCTTTTGGGCATTGGATTTCATTTTGTTTGTTATCAGTTGTTGCAATACACTTGGCCTATGAAGGGATTCAGGAATATAGGGGAAGAGCACAAGAAGAATATAAAAAAGAATTTCATAACTATTTCAAAATTCTAATTGTCTCATTTGCTACAAGTTTAGATGCATTTGCAGTTGGAGTTGGCCTTGGTTTAACTGGGAAACCTATCGCACCATATGTTATTTCCATCGGACTTTGGGCATTTATTTCAACAATCATTGGCATGAATATTGCCAAGGTCGTCTCTAAAAAGCTAGGTTCTTTCTTTACTTTGGTAGGCTCAATCGTCTTATTTATGTTGGCCTTAAACTTTTTATTTCAGGGAATATGAAAGCTGAAAAATACTCAATTAAAAAATGACAAATGTAAGTGTTTGAAGTTTTTTGTACTTCAGGAATATAATTCTCACTAAGATATAAAGTTCTTTGTGCTACATTCATATTCTCAGTCAATATTTCAGAATATAGTCTTTGCGCTAAGACAATATCTTTTTGGTTTTTCCATTCAAATAAAGGGATTTCTAGAGTTCTTGTCCTGATGTTTTTATTTTCCAAATATATCCCTGCAGAGTTACCTCTAGAACAAAATATTTGTTCTATTTTTTCCTTTTGAAAATAAGAGTAGGTGTAGTCATCAATTTTTCTAGTGAAGTGATAATCGGGTAAAGGTATTTTTGAAGAATATTTTTTTAATATTAGAAAAATTTGTTCATTTTTAGAATTTGCATATTCATAAAATGAAGAATTGAAAGGATCATTATGTAACATTACAAAATCCGTAACATTATTATCTTGTAGTAGCTCTACAATTTCTTTAGACCTAGAATTATGCCCATAGTTGAATTCGACTTGCTCACTTATTGGAAAGACACAAAATTGTTTAAGAAAATCATATAACGAGTATTCTTGTTTATACTGATGAACTTTAGGACAGGGTTCTATATTTTTTATTAATAAAATTGCACGATTCGTATTCTGTTGAATTGTAGAGATAACATCGAAAATTAATGATCCTAAAGGCTCACAAGCGTGGGGTTGAATTCCAATTGCCAGACAATTTTTTCCTGGATTTTTCAGTTCATAATCTAATTCCCCTTGCTTTCCCCAAGAAAAAGAAGTTACCAAATGCTATACCCTCCATCTATTTTGAGAACTTGACCCGTCATATGATTTGAAAGTTCACTGGATAAGTATAAAATAGCGCCATCAATTGAATCCAATTTTCCGATTGATCCAGTTGGCATAAATCTTTTTGAAAAATCTTGACCTGGATTGGATCTAAAGTATTCTTCATTTTTAGGATTTTCAATATAACCAGGAGCAACAACATTTGCTTGAATATTTGAAGAACAAAATTGTAGAGCAACTGATTTTGTAAAAGCTATTATTGCCGCCTTTGAAGCACAGTAAGCACTTAGAGTTGGAAGAGGATTATCAGCTAGAATAGAAGAAAAATTAATAACTTTTCCTTTTTTTCTTTTGGCCATTTCTGGTAGAAATCCTTGGCAAAAAATGGCAGTAGTTTCAAAATTAAGTTTATAGAGACTATAAAAGTCCTCTCTAGTTGTGTCTTCTAAAGTTTTTGAAAATCCCATACCAACATTATTGATTAAGACATCAGTAGTACTTGCATATTTTTTTATTATATTTTCTTGAAATGTTGCATCAGTTAAATCACCAACTATATATTCATCTATTAGCTTTTCTTCAAAAAGAATGTTTAGCTTATTTTCATTTCGATCAGATCCGACTATGTAGGCACCTTGCTTTTTTAATTTTGATATGAATGATCGAGCAAGTATTCCCGCTGCCCCTGTTATGAAAAAATGTTTATTTTCAAGCTGAAACATTTTTGATTCCTTTTGCATTTTTTGAGAAACGCATAAATAGAACGCTTAGGATTAAATTAAACGTTAATATGGCCATTAATATATTTATTCCAAAAGTATCAACAAGCGCTCCCCAAAATGGGCCAATAATTGCAAGACCTAAGGTAAAAAGTGTTGTCACGACACTCATTGCAGTACTTTCCCCAAGATCACCTAAAATGAGAACCATTTCGTTCTTAAATTTAGGCATAAGTACAGTCTGAGACCATTTAAGTAAAACAACAGCAAGAGCAAGAATAAAATAAAATTTGCTATATAAACCCAATATACCTGCTAATGAAATGATATAAGGAAAAAAGAATTTAGATTCGTATTTTCTTAAAATATATCCAACTATTGAGGCAATGAGACCCGTAATAGCAAAAAATGGACCGATTTGATAATCACTAAAACCATTAATTTTGAGAATCAAGGGAATAAGATAAAGTAAAGAAGAGAACACGTTACCAATAAAAAAAATGCTTAGACTAAATCCTATTTTCTTTTGACATTGAACGAGACCATTTTTAATCATGATATATTTTTTTAATAAGGATGTATTTCCATGTTTAGTTTGAGTTTTTATATTTGGAAGAAATAAAATTAATAAAACTGATAAAAAGTGAATTATTCCAGTTGCTAAGAAGACATATGAAACCTGATAGCTAGCAATCAAACCAGAAAAAAAGAAAACTAATGCTTCAAAAAAGAGAAGGGATCTGAGGTATTTTGATTCTAAAAATTCAAATTTAGATTCGTGGTTTTGATCTTTTAGCATTAGGTATATCATGGCCGAGTCAGCACCTCTTGAAATGCAAAGAGCAAAAGCAAAGAGAATCTGTACCATTGTGAAAAAAATTGGCGTTGGAAATAAAAAAATTAAAAAAGACGCAAGCGATTGAGAAAAAGCACCTAAAAACAATGCATTTTTAGGTCCAATTTTATCTGCAAAATGGCCCATAGGAACATCAAAGAAGACTATTAAGATTGCAAAAAGCGACTCGATTAACATTATTTCTTTAATATCTAACCCAATTTTTTGAGCAAAGATAACTACGTAAGGAGTAAAAAAGAATAGGTTGAGAAGGGTTCTTGAAATTGTTAAAGTTTTCATTTTGTTATTAAATCCTAAGCTAAATATTTAAAAGCATTTGGTTTTTCATGATTTAACCATATTAGCTCTTTGTAGATTCTTTTAAAATAACTACAGAATTCAGACTCTTTATCCAATCTTTTAAAATGTGCATATGATTTCTGTACGCATCCACCATGGCAAAATTGTTTCCAAGTGCATTTAGAGCATTCTTCAATTTCTTCAACATTTCTGGAGGTAATTTTTTGATTCAAAGTAGAGTTATTTAAACATTCTTCAATGGTGTCAGTGTTCAGGTCTCCAATCGAGAATACTTCATGTCCTATCATTTCTTCACAAGGATAAATTTTACCATTTACGTCAAATGAAATCATATTAGATCCCGCTCCACAAGGACTTTTCATACACATATATTCTCTTTTGTATGATGTTATGGAATTTATTTCACCAAGCATTAAATTTGGGAGTCCGGCCAGTTCAGGGTTTTTCTCTTTATTGTCTACAATATAATTTATAAGTTTTAAATAACCATCTAGAAAATCATTTCCATTCAACCAAAGGGAATTATTTGCGAGGGGAGATTTAAACATAGGAAGATACCTAATCGTTTTTAAACCGTGTTGACTCATACTTAAGTGCATATCAATCATATGGTCTATGTTTCCTTTGTGAACAACACATACTGCACCCGGTGAAATTCCAATTGATTGTAGTTTTCTTATACCTGCTAAAACTTTTTTATACGATCCAAATCCTTTCAAATTGTGTCTGAATTTATTGTGTGTTTCTTCTGTTCCGTCGAGTGAAACCCTTACACTAAACTTAAAATCTGCAAGAAACTTAACGATTTCATCATTTAATGAAAACGCATTAGTTTGAATTGAAAAATTACAAAATTTTCCTTTTAGTTGATAAATTTCTTTTGCATAGAGGACTACTTCTTTAATTTCCTTGAAGGCCATTGTGGGTTCTCCTCCATGAAACTCAAACGTCGTAAAATTTGTTCTGAAATCACTAAATTCTCTGACGGCCTTTTTCATTAATTCAACTGAAAGTTTTTTCTTTGTTACTCCTTGGTCAATTGTATAACAATATTGACAGGCCAAATTACAATAATTGTGGAGATGAAAAACACACAGAACAGGTTTAGTATTCTTGTCTTTATCAGGGATAATGTATTCAATATTATTTTTTTGACTTGAAGATCCTGTTGCAATTTGTTTATTGTTAATTGAAATTACACTGGATTTAAATAGTTTCTGAAGAATTTGTTTGTTTGTAATATCACTTATATTGTATTCTTTTTTATTTTTAAGATTTTTAACTAATTCAATTGATTCCTGGTCTTCAAGAATAATGTTACCGGACGTCTCAGGATCAACCACTAGAAGACAATTATTTTTGAAGTCAAAATGCGTCTTTGGGTTCATTTGAATTTTATCATCAATATTAAATTTCATTGATTTCCTTTTGACTAAATTGGCCTGTTAGTTAAACAGGCCATCCATTCAGATTAGGTTGCTGCCCAAAGAGAAGCAACTGTTTCACCTGCTGTTTCTTCTTCTACATTGATTACCAAATCAACTACATTTTCTTGATCATCAGGTTTAATTTCTAGATTTGACATCATAAACTCCAATATAAAAAAGAGCGTGATTGCTCTTTTAATGAATTGAATTCTATGTTTTCAATGTTGATATTGGAACAAATCTTGGCAAATAATTCATTTTTGAAATATTTGTGATTAAAGGCCACGGAGTAAATAAAAATAATTTTTATAATCTATTTAAATATTTGAGTTGCCAGTATTATCTTTGTATTGGCCTGTTTTGATAAACCACTGACAAAAATCGAAAAGATTTCCACCAATTTCATATAGAACTTTTAGTCCAATAGCAAATTTTAAGAAAAATAAGTCATTACTTCTTTCATAAATTTGTATGGAGTGCTCATGTAAATTTTCAATTGATTGTACATTAGAAAATAAGTCAGGAGAATGCTTTTCAATATTGCTTAGAAAAAGTTTATTATCCATTCCACTCAAAATACCTGCTTCGAAATTTATTAAAAAAGCTACTTTTTGTTTTTCTTGTTCTGATGAAATAGAAAACATAAAATTATGAGTATTCAAAATGCCATTTATAGATTCATCACTGTAAGCACCGTACAATTCTATATTCAGAAAAATCAATTTTAAAATCTCTGCTTCTCTGAAGGAAAATTGTTCAAAATATTTTAAGCAAATTTCTCTAACTTCATCATAATTACTTGAGCTTATTTTAGGAATATTGAAATTTTTGAAAGTTTTCAAATATTTTTTATGCTCTGATATTCGTTCCATTGCATTCTTGAATGCGATTCCTGCAGATATGGAAAGTTGAAGCAATTTTATGACAAATTCAAATTCATCTCTAAGATTCATAATAACTCCTAAATGATATATAAGTTATCTGAATATTAGACTTGTGTATATCATAAAAAAGCAATCAGAATAGTATTACAAAACTTCAGTCACTTTCTTATTTTTCTTGAAGGTATATTAAAATAAGTAAATTTATGATCGCGTATGCTAGATAAGATGTAATAATTTACAATAACTAATATTTTTATCCGTGTCAGATACACAGGTTACAATTTTAAAATTATTGTTAATCAAATTTTTCCTAGAGCTAAAAATTCTTTTCGGTGATAGGGGAGTTGTAAAAAATCAATTTCAGTGCAGCCTATTTTCTTCAATAAAGATCTATATAATTCTAAATCTTCAAGCATTGATGCATTCGTTGTCTTAATCGTAATAAATACCCATTTCAATTTTTTAAGATATTTTGATATTCTTATACATTCTTTTAACACAAATTTAGGATTTAAATTCATGTCTGAAATTAAGATTTCAATGTTGTTATTGCTGTCTTGTTTATATTCTTGAACAGATAAATTAAAAAAATGAAAGTCTTTGTTTTCTAAAATTTGGGCATTCATTTTTCCAGGATCGACTCCGAAAACCTTGAATCTATTTTCTAATAGATACTGGGATATTCCTCCTGGCACACAACCAAGTTCTAAAACTTCAGATGGCCGAATTTTTCCCACAAGAGAAAAGGCATCGGCCGCTTTATAATAGGCCCTAGAAATAAGGTCATCTCGAAATACATGAAATGATCTGTTTATCGGTGATTTCCATTTGTCTAAAAGCCTTTTTCCTACAAAAATTTCATCAAATTGCGTTCTTATAAAATCAAATTGGATATTAGAGTTAGGGTTCCGTTTTTTATCGTTTGCATACCACGGCGATAGTGTTTGTAATTCATCTAATTGAAAGAAATTTATATGAAATTCTTCACCAATACTTTCTATCATTTCATTCAGTTCTGATAATTTGATTCTTTTGAGCGTTTCACCATATGTCGTAGCATAGATAATTTCTTTTCTTGCCAATTCATCAATTGGAAATTGTTCGCCAAAATTTTTAAAAGTACAAAAACCTTTTCTTGAATATGAAAAGTTCCAATTGGGATATTTAATGGCCAGTTCACTTTTTAAAAATGATTCATTTCCTGGAATCGTTAAAAAATACAAATATTGATTCATATTTAAACCTGTTCAATGTATAAAGTTTAAAACTATTTATGGAGAACTAACTCAATATGAGTCAAAAATCATATGTTTTTTTCTTAATGAGTAGTTTAATCTATTTATATGTTTAAATTTATATATGGAACTAAATAAAATTCATGACTCAATAGATTTATGGAAAAAAGGTCGCCTTGAATCGTCAGATTTGGCAGTGCACTTTTTTACGACGTACCACTCGTTAAAATATCCAAACAAAAAACTTCAAGATCTCATCAAAAATAATGAATATGAAACTGCCTTAAAGAATATAGTTTTCAAAAAAGTTAAAGAGAAGGCATTTCACTCATTGCTCAAATGGAATTCCAATAAGTGGAGCTTTAAGCTACTGGAGTATATACCACATCCCTATGAAGTCCTAAATTTTCAATGCAATGGAATTAGACCAGTTAGTCTTATTTCTCAGGTCAAACTCCTCCCCATCTTGCATAAAAAGGATTGTTTAGAATTCTTTTTACACGATTTGGAACATGGATACATGTTTTTTCATAATAGTGAACTTAAAAATATGCAGATTGATTTTTTTAAAAATATTGCTAAATCTTTAGAAAGCAATCTATGGGATGATTATCTTAAAGATAAGGTCTTTAAAGAAAAATTTTATTATCTTATTAGTGACATGAATACACACAAAGAACATTACCGCTTTTACCTCAAAGCTATTATTGAAAAAAATGATTTTGATCGATTTGAATTTCTTTTTGAGTAATATATTTTTATTCGATAAATGCTAACAACTAATTTATTATATAAGAGTATCTATTTGAATTCTTTTCAATTAAATCAATGAGTCCGTTTTTTGTGGCATCTATTAGAAATCTTTTTGTTACAATAAAAGTGTAACTATTTTGTGGCGTTTCAATGATGATTTTACCATAAACTTTGTCTCCTTCCATTCCAAGAATACTGATAAAAAAACAATCTTCTGACAGATTTTTCAATGTTGTTTTTATAGATGTTCCATAAACTGCAAAAGAGTTATCCAATTCCTTGTCTTTAAATACTTCAGAAACTGTTTCTTTGCTCTGCGTCTCAGGAACACTATTATCAGTAACATCATTTAATCTTTTAATCTCTTTTTGATGAATTTCTAAGTCTTTAAGAAGAGTATTTGTATTTTTCGACATTGCTTTTATTATTTGGGATATATCACAGGGAAAGTCTTTGAGATCAAAAAGATCATCAATTAAATAGGTACATTTACTTTTATTTGAAATGAATTCATCTACTAAATTTAAATTCTTGTCATTAATAATATCTTCAATTTCATTTGAATTTATTTTATCGCCCTCTAAACTATCGTATAGATTTCTATTCTCAGAGGATATTGAAACTTCGTCATTGATCGATGCATACAATTTCTCCCTCAAGTTATCCAAACCCTCAAAAAAGCTGCTTCCATCATCACAGTAAAACTTTTCTTTGATCGCCAGAAAGTCTGTTTCAGCAATATCAATATTGCTTAACTTGTTTTTCAAATAAAATTCTTTTGGAAAATCAAATTGATCGACTCCTTGAGTATCTTCTCTATTAATAGTATTTTCAACTTCCATTTTCTTTTGTTTCAGTATTTCACAAGCATCTTTAATAATTTCATCTTGCTTTGAACTTAAAAATGTTTGTAGAACGATATTGCTGTCGTGTTTAAGATAGAGATTTCTTAATATGCGATTGCGAGTATACTCATCTGGTGATTTGTTCTTTGCATAGTCATAAAGCCATTCAATATCAGCATACGATAGGGTTTCTAATTTTTTGAGCCTAATTTCTATTTGATCTGCATCAATTGCTTTATTGGATTGAAAAAAATCATTTTTATTATTTTCTATTACAGATGAATGAGGTAATGAACTAACTTCAGTCAGATTCGCAAAAGCTTTAAAAATATAGAGTATAAAAAATATAAATTTCATCTGTTTACGCATCGGAAACTTATTGAAAAGATACAACTTTAAAATGATATTTAAAGTTATTTTCCAATTTGATGACTATAACCAAGCAAAACACATTGTTTTTTAATATGATTGCTCATTACAGAAAATGTCTAAAATTACAAAAATAATAATTCTGATTGAGTAAACAATATCAGATTCTATGATGTTGTGAGGTCATCTTATCTTAATATGCTACCAAAATACTAGAGAAGATAGAGCATTGACATTTTTAGAAATGATGCCACTTTAAGATTAGGTTTTTTAGAATCCCAGATTCATAAATTGGAGCTTTATATGGAAAAAACGATGACTGTCTGTTCAAATTGTTCAAGTTTAAACAATGTCGATACAAACAAGGCATTAGAAAAAAGTGCAACTTGCGGAAAATGTGGATCTGACTTAAAAATGCACTCGTTAGTCTCTGAGGTAAACGGTCAAGATTTGCAACGTATTCTAGACAATGCAAAAAAACCAGTCATCGTTGACTTTTGGGCCAGCTGGTGTGGCCCTTGCAAAATGTATGGCCCAGAGTTTGAAAAAGCTTCGATTTTAAACAAGCAAGCAATATTTTTGAAAGTTAATACAGAAGAAAACCAGAGACTTAGTCAGGAGTTAGGAATTAGAGGAATACCTGCTACAATAGTTTTTAAAAATGGTAAAGAATATCGCAGACAGGCCGGTGCACTTGAGGCATCGATGATTGGTAAACTGATTAAGTGAAAATTTTTAATTGAAATTTAGTTTCAACATTTAACCTTGCAATTATTTATTATTCACTTAGCATAGATATATATTTACTAAGGAGTAAAAAATGTTCAAAAAGGAAAGTTGGAACCCTTATCTCGCTGGAGCTTTGGCCGGTGTCGTTCTTGTCCTTTCTGTCTTAATATCTCACCACTTTTATGGGGCCTCGACAACTTTTCCAAGAGTAGGATCAACAATTGGTAAAATTTTTGGGCTTGATATCAATCAATTTGAATATTTCACTACGAAAGAAGGAAAATATGGGCCCAATAAACTACCTGATTGGCAGTTACTTTTTCATTTTGGTATCTTCTTTGGCGCCTTGATTGCAACTTTTTTGGCCCGCAATTTTAAAATTATTCACGTCCCGTCCAAATGGTCTGAAATCTATGGTGATTCGAAGTGGAAGAGAGCGTTGGGTGCATTTGTCGGAGGGATCATTTTAATCATCGGTGCTCGAATGGCCGGAGGATGTCCAAGTGGACATGGTCTTAGCGGTGTGGCCCAATTAGCGCTCAGTGGAATCGTTGCATTACCGTGCTTCTTTATAGGAGCAGTTTTTACATCTTCAATTATACTTAAAAAAAGAGGTCTGTAATGAACCTAATTTATGGATTTATCACTGGAATATTTTTTGGTTTTTTACTTTCTAAAGGTCAAGTTCTTAAATATGATCGGCAAATTGCTGCGATGCAATTTAAAGATATGACTATATTTAAATTTATGCTCTCTTCTATAGCTGTCTCTATGGTAGGGCTGTATTTATTTAGCGATCTAGGATTTATCACACTCAATATCAAAGGTTTTTCTTGGGGGGCGCAAGTTGTCGGAGGTCTTGTTTTTGGTATTGGATGGGGGATACTAGGTTATTGTCCAGGTACAGCAACAGGTGCCCTCGCAGAGGGACGAGTAGATGCTCTTTGGGGTATGGGCGGAATGATCACTGGTGGATTAATGTATGGATTTATCTATCCTTTAGTTAAACCCATTCTACATTTAGGAAAAGCAGGCAAATTAACTCTCTCTGATGCACTTGGACTAAATCATTGGATAGTTATTGTCTTTGCATTAGCTTTTATCGGTGGAGTTTTTTGGTTCTTTGAAAAGAAAAAAATATAGTCTCTATCTCTATTTAATTGAAGATATACGTACCTAAAAATTTATTTATTAGTTGTAATTATTCGAAAATATTTATAGCTGTTCTAATCAATTTTTCTATATAGGTTAATTATTTTATAGTTCATACATCTGCGTTGACCAGTTGGGAGCTGCCTGCACTAGTTGTGAGTAGTTCACATTTACAAGAATAAAAAGATAAGATAAATCAATGAAGCAAAATAAATACTCAAAAGTGAAGGTGTGTTATTAAATTAAACATTATGATTGATGAAAAGAAGATTAAAGAGTTTAAATACCCTGAAAATCCATCATTTGGTGCCGTTCATGTACCAGTTTGCTTGTGGTTTGATATTGGTTTTAAGGAATCTTCACCAGAGGAAATTAACCTAACCTCTCAAACCGACTTTCTCATGTCTTGTTTTACTTCTGCCCTTCATTATGGCCAGTCAATATTTGAAGGATTGAAGGCCTATTATACACAAGACGGAAGAATTGGGATCTTCAGACCTGATGCACATGCCAAGCGATTAAAAAAATCTGCCAAAATTATGGGAATGCCAGAAATTAATGAAGATGTAATTGAAGATTGTATCGTTAAGTTCGTTGAAACATGCAAAGATATTGTCCCCCGTGAAAAGGGGCACAGTTTGTATATTAGACCTATAATGTATGCGAATGATCCTCTTATTAAAGTTGGAATAGGCGAAAAATATAGATTTGCGATCATGGGATCAATTGTTGGGCCCTATTTTAAATCCGGAATAAGTGGCACAAAAATATTTTGCAACAAAGATTTTGTAAGGGCCTTCCCAAAAGGGACAGGAGAAGCAAAAACATCTGCAAACTATGCATTAAGTTTACCAGGATTAAAACACGCTCAAAAATTAGGCTTTGAACAGGTTCTCTATCTAGATGCCATGACTAAGAAAAATATTGAAGAACTAGGTGGAATGAACTTCTTTATGATTAAAGAAAATAAAATTATCACTCCGCCATTATCTGGTACAATTTTAAGTGGAATTACTCGAGATTCGATTTTAAAAATTGCTCAATATTTAAATATTGAATTCGAAGAAAGAGTCATTCCTCTCATTGAAATTCTACAAAATGCATCAACTATAAATTTATTTGCTAGCGGAACTGCAGCAACTATTGCACCTATTTCAAAACTAGGTGTTGAGACCGGAATCACAGGTGAAGTGGATACATATAGCTTTAATTCTGGAAGTATTATAGACAAACTTTATCAAACTCTTATAGATTGTCAGCTTAACCGCAATCCTTTGAGTGAAAACTGGATTAGATTTATTTAAGGAAACCCTATGAGACCAATTTCTGATTTTATAGAAAAAAACTTCAAACACTTTAATGCGGCCTCTCTATTAGATGCTGCCAAGAGCTATAAAGTTCATGTTGAGAGTGGAAAACCAATGATGATCACTCTGGCCGGAGCTATGAGTACTGCAGAATTAGGTATTTCGTTGGCACAAATGATTAGAGAAGATAAGGTGTCAATAATTTCATGTACAGGAGCAAATCTTGAAGAAGATATTATGAATCTTGTTGCCCATAATTCTTATAAGAGAATTCCTGGATACCGAGATTTATCTCCAGAAGATGAACAAGCACTTCTTGAAGAAGGTTTTAATCGAGTCACAGATACTTGTATTCCAGAAGAAGAAGCCTTTAGGAAATTACAACGTCATTTGCTTCAGCATTGGAATAAAGCAACCAAAGAAAATGAGCGATTCTTTCCCCATGAATTTATGTATAAAATGCTTTTAAGCGGCGAACTCGAACAGCATTATGAAGGTGATCCAAATAACTCTTGGATGCTTGCTGCTGCCCAGAAAAATTTACCAATCATCGTTCCTGGATGGGAAGACTCAACGATTGGAAATATTTTTGCAAGCTATTGTTTAAAAGGTGAGCTTTCTGCCTCGTTAGTTAAGAGCGGAATTGAATATATGGTTTGGCTTGCAAACTGGTATCGTGAAAATTGCGGAAAAAATGGAGTTGGTTTTTTTCAAATTGGTGGTGGGATTGCTGGAGACTTCCCAATCTGTGTTGTACCAATGCTTTCTCAAGATATGGAGGAAGAAGATATTCCGCTATGGTCTTACTTTTGTCAAATATCAGACTCGACAACGAGCTTTGGATCTTACTCTGGAGCAGTGCCAAACGAAAAAATTACTTGGGGTAAATTGGGAATCGAAACTCCCCGGTATATTATCGAGTCTGATGCAAGTATCGTTGCCCCTCTTATTTTTGCTTACGTGCTAGAAAAGTAATATTTTTTGTAAAACATTAATGCATTTTGAAAAGATATAGTTCAAAATAAACTCTACTTTTGTTGGTAGAAGTAGGGTTTATAGTCTTATTAATGTAAGGAAAGTAAGTGAAGATTTTAATATTGTCTCATAATAAAACTCTCTACTCCACTAAACGTTTAGTTGAAGAAGCTAAACTCTTAGGGCATGAAGTAGAAGTTATTGATCCAACACAATGTTATATGGAAGTTTCGACTGGCGCACCCATGGTCTATTACAAAAGAAGGAAGCTCAATAATTTTGATGCTATTTTACCCAGAATCGGCGCCAGCATAACCATTTACGGGGTTGCAATTGTAAGACAGTTTGAGATGATGGGCGTTTACTGTGCAAATTCATCAAATGCGATTTTAAGATCTCGTGATAAATTGCGTTCTCTACAAATTCTCTCACAAAAAAATGTTCCTCTACCAAAATCTAGTTTTGCAAAAAATACTGAACAGACTGATATGCTTATTAAGCTAGTTGGTGGGGCACCCACAGTAGTTAAACTCCTAGAAGGCTCGCAAGGAAGAGGGGTTGTCTTGGCCGAAACAGTTAAGGCCTCAGAGAGTTTAATTGATGCTTTCAGAGAACTTAATGCAAATTTTTTAGTTCAAGAATTTATCCATGATGCGAATGGATCAGATATACGATGTTTTATTGTTGGGGATAAAGTTGTTACTTCAATGATGAGGCAAGCAAAAGAGGGAGAGTTTAGATCAAATATTCATCGTGGAGCTAAGGGTTTACCAGTAAAGATATCACCCTTGGAAAGAAAAATAGCCATAAATGCAGCGAAGGCCATGAAATTAAATGTGGCCGGAGTTGATTTAATTCGTTCAGCAAGTGGCCCTAAGGTATTAGAGGTGAATTCTTCTCCAGGGCTTGAAGGAATTGAGGGAGCAACTAAAAAAAATGTCGCTCATGATGTGATAAAGTTCATAGAACTTAATTACAAAAAAATTAAAAAGGATATCTAATTGAAGGAAGATGGATTTGAACTTGATTTAAATGATTTTGAAATAGGGATCGGTGTTACCAAATTTGTTTTCTTTCCTTCTTTTTATGGCCTTCAAAAAGTGAGTGCTCCGATATATGTTTATCGGGCCAGTCAAGAAATATCTCCATGTGTTGTAGTGACAGCTTGTACTCATGGCGATGAAATAAATGGTCTTAGAATTGCCCAATCGATTATTAATAATAAACTCAAGCTTAAAAAAGGTACACTTATTGTCATTCCTACAGTTAATATTTACGGATTCTTAAATAAACAAAGATATCTACCTGATCGTAAAGATCTCAACAGATGTTTTCCTGGAACGACAAAAGGAAGTTTTGGCTCTAGATTTGCTCATTTTATTTTTCAAAGAATTATAAAATATGGTGATGTATTTATTGACCTTCACTCAGGAGGAACGGGAAGATTCAATGTTCCCCAAATTCGTTGTGACTTAAAAACTGTAGGCATTGAGAAATTAATAAGTAGTATAAGTATTCCCCTCGTTGTTAATAGCTCTCTACGTGACGGTTCACTCAGAGAAGCAATAAGTGATCTCAATCGCCCTTGTATTGTATTTGAGGGTGGAGAGGGTCTACGGATTGATGAAACAATAACCAAATATGGTGTCAATTTAATAAAAAGTGTTCTGGCCCATCTTGAAATGATAAAAGGTGGAATAAAATATTTTGATAATAAGGTTATAATTCGTAAAACAAGATGGATTAGAGCTAGAGAAGGTGGCCTTTTAATCAGTAAACCCGTTAACGGAAAAGTTGTTAAAAAAGATGAAGTCGTAGGGGAGCTAAGACGTATTACTGGTGAACTCATTACCAAAATCCGTATGGAACATGACGGAGTTATCTTGGGTATGAGTAAATCATCTTTGATTATGTCTGGTGATGCTTTATATAATGTTGGTTTCCTGAATGTTCAAGATACTGATGGTGATGAAGAATTCTTTGATTATTTTGATTTTGAATTTTAAGCTGATATATTTTTTTTAACACTAACTTTAGCAATGACATTTATTAAATCGATTGTTTTGATAGGCTTTGCTAAATAATCTTTCATCCCGGCCTGAAAACATGTATTTTTGTCTTCAACAAATGCATTAGCAGTTAACGCGACAATAAGTGCATTTTTATCATACTCTATGATTTGTTTTGTTGCTTGTATTCCATCCATTATGGGCATTTGCATGTCCATAAAAACTAAAGAGTAGTTATTTTTTTTATACAGTTTTAGGGCCTCGACACCATTTCTAGCAATGTCACACTTATATCCTAGTTTTGATAACATTTTGATAACAATTTTTTGATTAATTGTATTATCTTCAGCAAGTAAAATATTATGTGGGTAAGTTTCGTAGAGTTTTTCATGTTCTATTTCATTGGTCGCTGTTTTTTCTTCTTTACCAACTTTCAAATCAATAATTAAACTAAAAGTAGAACCAATATTTGGTTCACTTTCAACTTCGATATTTCCCCCCATTAATTGTGCCAATTGCATTGAGATGTTAAGTCCTAGTCCTGTTCCTCCAAATCTTCTGGTCGTACTGGAGTCAGCTTGTGTAAATATATTAAAAAGTTTTTTCTTTTGATCTGCATCTAATCCAATTCCTTTATCTGTAACACTAATTTTTAGTTTTACTTCTTTCGCAGAGGTTTTTAGTGCTTCAACTGATATCAATATAACTTGATTAAGATGAGAAAATTTAATTGCATTACTTAAAAAATTGAGAAGAATTTGTTTGACTCTTAATTCATCACCATTTAAATAGGCAGGCGTGTTTTCATCTATTTGAGTTTTAAAAGAAATTCCTCTCTCTTTTGCTTGATGATCAAGTATGAGAGTCATTTCACGAATTTGTTTTCTGAGATCAAAATTAATATTTTCAAACTCAATTTTTCCGGCCTCAATTTTTGAAAGATCCAAAATATCACTAATGACTCCTAGAAGATGATTTCCTGAATTAATAATAATATCAAGTTTTTCTTTATCTTCTTCATTTTGAATTGAATCACTGAGCAGGTCGCACATACCAATAATTCCATTTATCGGAGTTCGGATTTCATGGCTCATGTTTGCTAAAAAGTTTGACTTAGCTTCTTCTGCCTTTACTGCTTGATTTTTTGCCTGTGCTAATTCCAGCTCTTGTTCTTTTTGAAAACTAATATCAATATGAGTTCCTGTAAAACGAATAGGTTTTCCATTCGAGTCAAATTCGGAAATTTTACCTTGATCTAAGATATATATCCAATTGCCATCTGCATGTTTCATTCTATGTATGTTTCGATATCGATCAGTCTTGCCTTCTAGATACTTTTTTATATCTGCAAAACAGTTTTCGAGGTCATCTGGATGTACCCTAGATTGCCAAGTATCTAAGGTCATTTTTAAATGCTCATAGGGAATTCCAAGCATCTCTCCCCATCTCTTGTCAAATTTTACAGTATTATCTTCTAACCACCAGTCCCAAATTCCTATGTTTGCACCTTCTAAGGCCAAAGCAAGATATTCATTTGTTTCATTGAGCTTTTCTGTAACTCGTTCTTTTTCAAACTCAGTATTTTTTTCATCTGTCACATTCTTGGTAATCAGGAGAAACCCTGAAATTTCATCATTGTTGTTTTTCCAAGGTAAAATTGTTCTTTTTATCCAGACAGTTTGACCCAGATTTTCAAAAGTATCTAGTTCATCATGTTCAGTATAACCTTTAAGAGCGTTTTGATGAATTTGTTTAAATTCTTCGGGAAGATTTGGAAAGACTTCGTAGTGATTTCTTCCAATTATATCTTGCCCTTCCAGACCAAATTCGATTAACCATTGATCACTACACGCAATATGATTGATATTTTTATCAAAAATGCAAATAGCAAAAGGTAGATTTTTTACAAAATTTTGTAAATTTTTAACATCTTCTATTATAGGAAATTTAGTCTCGATCTTTTTTGCCATAGGGTCATGTCGGTTATTTTGAAGTATTTTTTTAATATACTTTATGAAAATTAAGAATCGTAAGTCAGAAAGAAACCTGAGTGTATTGGTCAAGGATATGAAAATGAGGTATGCTTTTTAAATAAATCTAGGCAATTTTGGATTTCTTTTCTGCTTGAGCAAGAATTTTTTTAATAAAATATGTTGAAACTAAAGCAACCCCAACCATAATTAAAGCGTAGAATGTTAGCTCGCCAAAGAAATTTCCATAGGATTTTTGAATGATTTCTTGTGATAATTCTTGATTTTTATTAAGTGCAATCGAAGTTGAAAGTTGAGCTCCGATCATCCCACTTAGGGCCATAGATACATGAAATAGAGAGACTGAAAAGTTTTCAATATTTTTTGGCGCTACTGATAAAATAAATACGACGACCAAAGAACCGACAATAACTTCAGCAAATGCTTGAAAAAAATGAATAATTAAAAAAACCTCAGGACTAAGACTAAGGTCAGTTTCAATGTTTTTTACAGCGAAGGTTAATAATCCAAATGCAAAAAAAGTGAGAACGAAGGAAAATGAAACTTTTGTAGCTGTTTGCAAATGAATATTTTTACGCTCAAGAAATGTTGTAAAAAAGGCAATTACAGGTCCTGCAATAATACACCATAATGGATTCATAGACATCGAGCCTTCAGGTGCAATCGGTATAAAACCGAATAGATCGCCACGCATAACTTTAATGGCCACTAAATTCATAGAAGTCATCATTTGAGCGTAATAGATGAAAAAGATGGTTGATAGAAAAACCATTATAAGAATTGTGCACATCTTTAGTCTTTCAGAATAGTTAACTTTAACCATGAGTGCAAGGAAGTATAAAATTGCAGAAGAACCCAAAACATACACTATATTTTTACCTGCATTCATATTAGAAAACATAAAATAAACTAGACCAATTAATGATATGGTTATGAACACAAAAATTGTCCAGTTTTTTAGACCAACAGGATTTTTATCCAATTCAGATCCGATTTGTTTGAATGAATTTCTTAAATATTTAAGCAAAGAAAAAGCAATGACGGCCATTATACTTGAAAGTACGAAACCACCTTTAAAACCTATCACAATAAGTAATAATGGAAATAAGTATAGTCCTAAAAAAGCTCCGAGATTATTGACAGAGTAATTCACAGGGTAGGCATCTTCAAACTGTTCTGTTGTGTCAAATGTATTTTTAAATAGTCCTGGATAATTTGGCAACATAAGACCACGTGAATAACTAACTAGCGCTATGCCTAAAAGGCAAAGCATCACATTAGGTGTATTTGCTCCTAAAAGAAGAAGAATATAACCAATTGTAAAACCGAAAAAAGATAAGCTCAAAGAGCGGAAGTTTCCTAATAGTTTATCTGAAATTAGACCGCCTACAATGGCAAACAAAGGTGCAATCGCAGAAAAAGATCCTACTATCATCATTGTATTTTCTTCACTATAGTTTAATTTTTCCAAGAAAAAACGGGTTAAAATTGCCATTACACCGTAGTAAGAAAGACCAAACGACATTTGGCATACCATCATTGATTTATTTAATTTATTCCACATATAACCGTCTCTTTTTAATACATTATTAAAAAGTCTTAAGTACCATAAAAGATTTGTTCACTCTACGTACATTATTTATGCTGTAAAGAATTTAAAAGAAGTAATATATACAATTTGTTGTATGCATGTTTTCAAGAAGTTATGTACAATTTTTTTTAAAATAAATTATATTTTGAAAAAAGGAGACAATTAGTGTAGTTAACGGGTTCTATGCATTGATTTTGTCTTCAAGGAATATAAAGAACTAAGCAAGTTGTTAACTATGAATATTTTAAAAAAAATTTTAATTATCTCTTCCATTATTTTTTTTCAACAAGCTTTAGGCATAGAATTGAAAGCTCAAAGTCAATGTCCTATGAATAAGAAGAAATTATCTTCAAACACGATTTCAGATGATCATAAATCAGTAAGAGAACAAATTATCGAACTTTATCCACATCTAGACAAAGAATTCTTAAATAAAAAAATTGATTTGATTCAAAATCCATTTTATTTTTTTAGAAGCTTCGTGGCCGATTATTATGTTAACTTTGCTAAAAAATATCTCTTAAATCGGGATGACTTATTTTTACTCAATAATTTTGTTGCCCTAGCAACAGGAGACCCTCATGTTGAAAACTTTGGAACTATAATTGGTATCAAAGGTGATGGGGCCTTTACAATGAATGATCCAGATGATAGCGGATTAATTCCAATTTATCTCGATTATGTGAGGCTTTTAGCAAGTTTATATCTTTATACAAATGATCTCAATGAGGAAGTGTTTAGTTCCATGTTCTATTCCTATGTAAAGGGATTAAAAAATTCGCCAAGGAAATATTCACAAAAAATTAGGAAGATTTTAAAAAAGTCTTCTAAAATGGGTAGGTCTGCAGCATTAGATGAGTTTAAAAACAATGAGCTTATTCGTTCAATAATTGATGGAGAAGTTGAAAGTCTTGCAGACAACGAAGATCAAAGTTTTAAAGATGCAATTGAAATCATCTTTGAAAGTAAAATAAAAATTTATGATAGTTTAAAGTATATCAATAAATCTGGTGGATCAGGTGGTCTCTATCGCTATAGATTTTTAGTAGAAATAAATCAAAAAACACCAAATGATTTTCAAATGGATAAATTACAAATTATAGAATTTAAGGCCATAGGTCCTTCTGGTGCAGAATTTATTACAAATACTATCTTAAATCCATTATATAGAATAGATCTCACTCTTCGTTTAGAGCATTTTGAAAATAATCCTTTTTTTGGAAGTATATCTGTAAATAATCAGAATTTTTATTTCCGGCCACGTTGGGAAGGAAATAAGAAAATCAACCTAACAAAATTTAAAAATAAAGATCTTATTGATATTGTATCTGATGAGTTTTATATGCTTGGAAAGATCCACAGACAATCTCTCAACGGTAATATCGAAAGTTATATTGTAGCAATTGAAGAATTTGGAGTCGAAAAAATTAGTTCAATTGCAAGGTTCTGTTCTGAACTTACGAAAAAACGTTTTTGGCAATCCAAAAATATCTAGTTGCTAAAGATTTTGCTTAAAAAACCATCTGCCTTCATTTCTTTGATTGCGTTTGAAATTTTAAGAGCAATAGCAGCATCATGACAGGCATAATACACATCTTGTTGAGATATTGGACTTGAGGGATCATATTTAATCTGGCCATCACCAAAGCTTGAAACGGCAGTATTTCCAGATTTTTCTTCAACAATGAAATAATCCATTCTCCCACTTTTTAGTTTTTTGACATTCAGTTCATCTGATGGAGCGAAATCAAAGTTGATTTTAGTGTTTGAAGTTAGTGTGCTCGAATATGGGTATCCTAAAGTTAAACCTACTTTTTTCCCTTCCAAATCATTTAGTTTTATAACTTTTAGGGGTGCCTTCATGTATATGAAATCTCTCTTCATATAAACTGTTTCCGATTTTTCAACTGGCCCTGGTAAAACGACATCAAGAGCCGGAAAAAAACATTGTGATTTTTTCTCTGCAAAGTTTGTAACAGTCCTTTTAGGAGAAGAAATATCAAATTTAAATGTAAACCCCGATCTTTTTGCTATTTCATTTGAAAGTTCTATAAACTTGCCTTTAGTTTCTGATTCAACCATTAATGGTATGGTAAAAGTCCCTAATTGTACTTCCTGAGAATATGAGTTAAAAAAATAAAACAATCCAAGCAATAAACTAAAAATTTTATAAAATATTTCCTCTATTGATTTGAATTAATTTCGGGATATTTTTTTATTAATCTAACATATTTAGTTTTGTTTGAGAGTTTAATTTTCTCAAACAATATTTTGGTAAACTTTTGTTTTTTGTTACAAACTATTGAATTATTTGGTCTTAACTTTCTTGATCGATTGGAGAGAATATATCTCAAAATAAAGAAAATGAACCAAATACTTAAGATAAGTAGAGCTTTGCAGGTCTATTCTTAATATTAATTATGGTTTAGATTCTTGTGATTTTTTTGTCCCTCCTGCATAATATGTGAATCAATCTTTAATGATTTCTGGGAGGAACAATGGAGTATGATATTGAAGAGGAAGAGCAAATAGCTAAGGAACAAGATCGAGATGGAACTTGTTTATCTTCTGAGATTTTTATTAACAAAATCAAAGAAATAACCACACCACCTGTTATAGCCTTTGATGAGAACACCTTACTTGGAGAGATTGTACCTGTTATGCAAAAAAAACACATTGGTTCAGTTGTCTTAACTAAAAACAAAGTTCTCTCAGGCATTCTTACTGAAAGAGATCTATTAATGAAAGTTTTAGGAAAACATGAGGATTGGAAAACTAAAAAAGCTTTAGAATTTATGACAGTAGATCCTCAATCTCTTCGAAAAGAAGATGAAATCGCTTATATCTTAAATAATATGCATGTAGGTGGTTATCGACATATTCCCATTGTTGATAGTAGTGATGTTCCTATAAGTATGGTTTCAATTAAAGATGTAATGAGCTGGATCTTGGATTATTTTCCAGATGAAATAACAAACATGACCGGTGAACCCTATAGGGGAGAATCAAAACGCGAAAGCGCTTAAGAGAACATTTAGATTTTATTTTCTCTTACTGATTTAATCTTACGGTAACTTTTGATTAGCCGCTGTTGCTTATCAAGGTTACCGAAATTTAAGTCTGTTTTACATAGTCCAAAGAATCGGATTGCTCCATCCATGGTCTGCTTTGCTATACTGTACAGTTCCTCTCCATACATCCGCTTTAAATTTGGATAATAGTGCGCGATTTCAAGTTCATTCAATTCAATATCTAGAAAAACATTTATTAATTGAAAATACTTCTTCCTCTGTGCTGAACTTTCGTTAAAAGTAAAAAATTGTTCTACGTAAATCTTTGCTTGTTCGTAATCCTTTAGTGCAAGATAAATGAGCGCTTTAAGTTCACCTAAAACTAAATCACCCCAAGGAGAGTTATCATCGAAAGCAATTCCTATCAGCTCAGAAACCTCCATGAAATCATCATTTTGACAAGCTTCAAGTTTTTCTACCAACTCAACTAGCTGACCATCTGTTAGCTGGTGGATATTTAGGATATCTTCTCGAAAGTTAAGGGCCAAATTATTGTTATCCCAGATAAGGTCTTCAGGTTGGTAAATTTCAGAAAAATCGGGAACGAGAATTCGACAAGTATCCACTCCAAAATCATTATAATCAGCAATATATACTTCTTTTTCGAGGTCCTTAAGAATATTCATCAGTTGGTAAAACTCTTCTTCTGTAGAACCAGAAAAGTCCCAATTTACAAATTCATAGTCGCTTTGATTAGAGAAAAACTTCCAAGAAACTACACCCGTAGAATCAATGAAATGATCAATAATATTGTTATGCTCGGTTATCGCATTTTCGTTAAATGTAGGAGGAGGTACATCATTTAATCCCTCAAAACTTCTTCCTTGCATGAGCTCAGTGAGACTTCGCTCGAGGGCCACCTCAAAATTAGGATGAGAACCAAATGAAACAAAAACTCCTCCTGTGTGTGGATTCATAAGCGCGACACACATAACAGGAAATAGGCCTCCTAAGGAAGCATCTTTGACAAGGATAGGATAACCATGTTTCTCTAAACCCTGTATTCCTTCTACGATATGAGGGTATTTTTGCAAAACTTCTTTTGGGACATCTGGTAGTGTAATTTCATCTAAAATAATTTGATTTTTCACAGCTCGTTCAAAGATTTCAGAAAGACATTGAACTCTAGCTTCGTACTTTGTATTTCCAGCACTCATCCCATTGCTAACAAATAAATTTCCAATCAAATTGACAGGAATATAGACTGTTTCTCCATCTGATTGCCTAATATAAGGGAGTGCACAAATTCCTCTGTCAGAATTTCCTGAATTTGTATCGATAAGATGATTAGGCGTTAAATCTCCATCCATTGAATACGTTTGTATTAAATTCACATCCATTAATCCCTTAGGGAACTTTTTAGAATCAACAATTGGGAACCATTTTTCACTTGGGTAATGGACAAATTTCTCTTTGGCAATCTCTTGACCTAAGAAATAGTCTGCATAGAAATAATTATTTGTAAGCCTTTCAAAAAACTCTCCCAGAGCTGAGCATAATGCAGCTTCTTTAGAAGGGCCCTTCCCATTTGAAAAGCAAATAGGAGAATCAGCATCTCGAATATGGACTGACCATACGTGAGGAACAGGATTTCTCCAGGAAGAAATTTCTATTTTTATGCCCAGATCATACAAAGATTTGGTCATAGTTTGGATTGTTTCTTCCAAAGAACAATCCTTTCCAATAAGAACTGTTCGAGTGTCACTATTTAAAAACTCGTCAAAAACTGGATTTGTATCTTTTCCTAAAATTGTTTTTACACTTATTTCAAAATCAGGGCATTGTTGAATTGTTTTTTTGACTGTACATCGATCAATAGACTTAACAATTCCTTCTCGATCTTTCTGTGAAATTGTCTCAGGTAGTTCTACATTTATATTAAATGTCTGTTTGTAACGATTTTCTGGATCTATAATATTATCTTGAGTAATGCGGATATCATCAGTCGAGATATCTCTGGCCTTACAATAAACTTTTACAAAATAAGCAGCACATAAAGCAGATGAGGCCAAAAAATAATCAAACGGACCTGGTGCTGAACCATCTCCTTTATATCTGATAGGTTGATCTGCAATTATACTGAAGTCATCAAATAATGCTTCAACTTTTAGATTATCTAGGTATCGAACTAATATTTGCATAATGCGGCGTTTTTAACACTAATAATTCATGATGTAAGTGAGAATGTGTTAAAGATGTAAAAAAATATAAAATAAATAATTGATATTTATAAAAAAATGAATGTCCTAATCTTTTATGTAGATTGGGCCAAGAATCTAATTATTAACAGACGTTATTTGAGAAAGATTAATTGGATTTTCTTCAACTACTAACGAAATTTCATAGAAGAAGTTAATTGCTAAAATCAAAACAATAACAGCTACAATTCTGTTCATATTTCAAGCTCCTTTTTTGGTTGTTGAAATTCATAGGAAATGTACCACTGTTTCTTATTGCTTTGTTTTATTCTGAAAACATTACAAGGCCGTAAAAAAAATAGACGATAATATAAACACTCAATTAGGATTCAAAACATTCCTGCTTAAATCTATGATTTCATAGATCTTGTTAAAAAGATTTTTAATAAAAAATCATTTTAAAAATCAGTTTGTCTAGGATAGTGTTTTATAGGTTAATATTTACAGTTAGGGGAAGAGGGATCTATGCTTTTTAAAAAACATGATATTGGAATACTCATTTTACGTTTAACAATTGGGTTCCTTATGCTGCTGCATGGAATTGCAAAGGCAAAGTTTGGAATTTCTTTTATAGAAGGACTAGTCGTTTCAAAAGGACTTCCTCATTTTTTTGCTTATGGAGTTTATATTGGTGAAATTCTAGCACCTCTGGCCATTATCGTTGGATTTAGAACCAAATTGGCCTGTCTCATTTTTGCCTTCAACTGTCTTGTTGCCATATATCTTGTTCATATTGGAGATTTATTTTCTCTTTCAAAAAATGGAGGATGGGCCATTGAATTAATTGGTATATATTTATTTGCTTCAGTTGCATTATTTTTTTTAGGAGGAGGGAAGCTAGCTCTATCAAGAAAAAGTAATTGGGATTAGTTTTCCAATGTAAAAATGGAGGAACTTTGAGTATTTCATTACAACATATCCATCTCGTTGCCGAGAAGAAGTATGAATTAGCTAAATGGTATATAGATAAATTAGATTTTAAAATCATAGACGATATTGAAAAATTAGGAGAAAAAGACGGGCCCTTATTTATATCAGGTGATGGCGGAAAAACTGCGTTATCAATATTCAATCGACGTGCAGATTTAAAAGAATTTAAAAATACTTGTTTACCAGCATTCTGTGTATCATCTGAGAATTTTTTAGAATTGTATAATAAATTTTCATGTCATGAAAAAATTGAGATAATTCATCATCATCTATTTGTTTCTTTTTATATTTTAGACTTTGAAGGGAACAAAATTGAGATTAATTGTCTTGATGTTAAAAAAATAGAAAATGTTCTAAAAAATAATCACATTTCTTGGGAATACCAAAACTGATAATATTTGATTTACTGCTCTCGTTTTTCCAACTGCTCAAGGAATAATAGGATATGATTCAATGTATTTGAAATGATGTATTATTTCTTTTACTTGCAAAAAAATAACCTATTTGAAAATATATACAAAAGTTAATTATTTTTCTTAGCATGACACAAGGTATAAATTGAAACTCAAAATATTGATCATTTTTAACTTTATATATTTATCGACTTCAATATATGGACAAATTCGGTTACGCAAACACTCTATTGTTCAATCAAAGGGAGCTACATTAGTTGAGGCCAATAAAGACCTTTCGGAATCGAATGAAGTTAGGATTGAGATACAAGGTGAATTTCGCATTATCAAATCTAATGGAGTCCCATCCCATAAAGTGGGAAAATTTCCAAATCCTGGAAATCCTAATGCGATCTTAAAACAGAAACATATTTATAGAGTACCTTTAAAACCAAAATATAATAATAATATTGTACCACTCGAGATGGCCTTTGATTTTGGTGTTGCTGTTAATGGAGTTCCTTTTGATCCCGGTGCTGCTGAATGGTTTCAAGGTATAAGAAATTCCAAATGGCAATATGAGGCCTTATCCGGCGCGATTACTTTGGGAGTTGATGAAAATCATGCCCACGTCCAACCTACAGGGGCCTATCATTATCATGGCCTTCCAACAAATCTACTTAAAAAGCTTGGAGTAGAATCTGGAAAAGAATCTCCACTTGTAGGATTTGCGGCCGATGGCCATCCCATTTATGCAATATATGGAAAAGAAGGAAAAGAACTTAAATCAAGTTATGTTCTAAAGAACGGAACAAGACCTATTGGTGGAACTTATGATGGTACTTTTGTCGCTGATTATACTTTTCAAAAATCTAAAGGAGATTTAGATGAGTGTAATGGAGTCGTTGTAAATGGAAAGTATTCCTATTTTTTGACAAAAGATTTTCCAGTTATTCCTCGATGCTTTAGAGGAACTCCAGATGAAAGTTTTCGTAGAGACCGTCATAATATTTCAAAAAATGAAAAAGACTTACCAATGAGGGTTCCTATAAAAGCACTTAAGGCGTGTAAAGGAAAAAGTAAGACAGATAGATGTAGTTTTACAGGAAGAAGAGGTGAACATCTAAATGGAGCATGTTCCGATACTCCAGGAGGAAAAGTCATCTGTAGACCTGAACACAGACATTAATTAAAAAAGTATATATAAAATTTGATACAAAATACTTAGATTTTTTAAAGATAATATTAGTTATAAAAAAAGAGATTTTTCCAAGGATACTTATGTTTATTGCAATGAATACCTTCACAGTAAATGAAGAAAGAATTCAAGAATTTGAAGAAGTTTGGTCGAAAAGAGATCGTTTTTTAAAGGAAATGGATGGATTTATTAGTTTCAAACTTTTGAAAGGGGAGATCAAAGAAGGGAAAAGAGAGTATATTTCACATTCAACTTGGAATTCTTCTGAAGAGTTTTGGTCTTGGACTAAAAGTGAACAGTTTAAAATGGCCCATAAAAATAGAACTCCAGAGGGAATCATCCTTGGGCCACCTCGTTTTGGGTTTTATGATGTGATTTTAGAAGAATAGCTATTATTCGATATCGAAGTTAAAAAATTTGTCCTTAAACGGTTCATTGATTAAGGTAAAATGCCACCATTCTTTAGGATAATTTCTCATTCCATATTTTTGCATTAAATTATTTAAAAGTAGTCTATTTGCCTTAGCTTGTGCCGGTAGATACTTATAAAATGTATGAGATTTTTCTGAGAAAAAATCAAATTCCGTACCCATATCTAGGCCATCAATTGTAACATCAACTGTACTGCCACGAGAATGGCCTGATTTTTTTGCAATATAGCCTTGGGAAAAGAGGTTTTCTTTTTCAATTTTCGGATAATATTTATTTTTAGTTCTTTGATCACTTAAGTCTTTTGACCAAGTGATAAAATGATCAACTGCCTTTTGAGGTCTATAACAATCAAATACTTTAAGTGAAAGAGACATTTTTTTGAGCTCATCTTGAACACTGTTTAAGGCCCGAAGAGTTTTTTCAGTGAGAAGACATTTATTTTTATTATAGCCATTAACCTTTTGTCCTAAAAAATTATCAATCGAATGATACTTCATATCAATGATTATACTCGGTGAAAAATCAGCTAAATTCAGAAGTGGAGTAATTGAATAGCAAGAAACTGAAATGAATAAAAATATTAGATGTCTTAGCATTAAAGTTTTCCTTCCAAAAATGTTTTTACATACTCATTTGGTTTTAATTTTGTTCTTAATTTGTCTTTTTCCGAAATAAAATGATATCTCAATCGAAAGGATAGAAATTTTGAAATATTTGTTTGTATTGATTTAGTTTCAAGTGGCATTAGTCTAGTGTCTGAAACTAATTCTTGAATAACTTCGCCATTCTTTTTGGAAATGTGAACTTTATATTTTTTTCCAAAATTAGCTATCACTTTGTATTGCCCATTAGGCATTTGTACTTCAAGAGTAATATTTCTGAATACATCACCTGTTGGAAGTCTGTGTCCTATGTTTCTAGGTCTTAAATGAAATTTAACGCCTGCACTATTGGTCTCATGTGTAATTTCAATTGATTTTTCAAGCATATCTTGATGATGAGCTCCTTTAAAGGAGTGAGAACCTTTGGGCATATGGCAATCAAGGCAAGTTTTATCTCCTCCTTTGCTTTGATAATCTTTCCATTCTATATAAGTGTTTTGAGCGTTTAATGGTGTCATCAAAATATTTCCATTTACATTTTTATTAATATCAAATTGATGGCAAGAAGCACATAATTGAGGACCTTTTTTGACTGAACTACTCGTTTCATCATCCGTAGCATGAAAACTTTGAATTGAACTTCCTACGACATCTCCCTTGAATACATGGCAAGCAATGCAATTGACTCCTTCGTTTGCTTGTTTCTTAGGTGCGATTAAGTCATTTTTTATTTCCAAAAATTGTTCTTTTAGGGGGGCATGGCAATAAATGCAACGGTCTTGTGTTTCAACAAGATAACCTTCTTGAAAAATTTGATTGCTCCAAGATTGTGAATGTCTTGATCTTTTCCATTCGTTATATTGTAATTTATGGCATTTTATGCACGTTTCATTTTGAAGTTGAGCTCCAGATTTTTCAAAAGCTTCAAAGGGAGCTTGGCCAAGACTTGCATCTAACCTGAAAGGCATAAGAATTATTAAGATGATCGAAAACGTAATGATTCTATTTTGCATTAAACGTAACAAATGAAGTTTTTAAATCTGCACACATTTTTCCACCACCATAAATGGAAACTGAATCGAAGTGAGTAATTTTATTTTTATCATTATAATAGAATTTAAGATATTGCATTTCACTTCCATCTGCCTCAGTTGATGTAGATTCATTTAAAGGTTTCCAAATTAAGATTTCTTTTGCAAAACCATTTGAATTAACTTTAATAGCATTATATGTAGTAAATTCATATGGGCCTCTTTCTTCACCATAATTTTTTGTAAATCTAATTAAAAGATTTGGAAGTGTAGGGTTGTTTTTTGAGAAATTAACTTTCCAGTTCGAAACTGCTACGGAACCAAATTCATCAATTTTTGTATCACTTGCTAGAGAATTGTTGACTTCGAAAAACGATTTTTTATTAAAGTCTATATAATCGATGATATCATAATTTTCTTTTTCGGTAATGAGAAGGTTTCCATTACTTGAAAAATCTGGAAGATACTGAGGAGATGCATTGTTTGTTGATTTGTACCAACTTTTAGTTTGATTTAAAACTGAAATTTCTCTCCATAATTGTGAAACTATAGAAATTTTATTCAAATCAAATTTTGTATGAAATAAATGTTTATACTTTTTTCCATTTTGAAGAATTTCTTCAAAATCTGGAAGGACTGACTTACAGGCCAATGTCTGAGAAGGAACACTATGATTTTGAGAAGTTCTACTTAAATCGTTACGTCCATAATAATGTTCATAGAGAAAAGCGTTCCCATCTGGTTTAGAGGCAAAATATTTTGCGATTTTTAGTCTTTCTTTGGCCCATAATAATAAGTTATTTTTTTTATTTAATTCGACGATATTATTATAAGGTACTTTAGAGATAACATCCAAAGTAATATCTGAAATACATGTATCTTTATATAACTTACCTTTGTAAACACTTAAGATTTTAAGAGTGATATTTGATAGTCCTTTATTTGTAGGATAGTTAAAGAACAAATTTTGAACACCAAAGATATGATTTAATGTT
The DNA here is from genome assembly GCA_020635115.1 of Halobacteriovoraceae bacterium. Lineage (NCBI taxonomy): Bacteria > Pseudomonadati > Bdellovibrionota > Bacteriovoracia > Bacteriovoracales > Halobacteriovoraceae > Halobacteriovoraceae bacterium. The sequence continues at coordinate 423,920 of JACKAK010000004.1, forward strand.
CGCTTCTCTCTAAGAGTTATATGTCCGAGATTGTCAAAAAAAGTAACCTCAATTTCTTTTGGAGAAGAGTTTGCCTCAAAAAGTTTTTTACTTTTTTGATAACCATTTGCAAGACCTATTTTGATTTTTTCAACTTGATTGAGTTTTGACACATTAAAGGATAAAGATTCACCAATACCATAACCTGCTTCACCTTCCACCCAAGCTGTTTTAGGGTTATCGTCGAATGCATAATTAGGATGATAGTTTTCGTTGTATTTGTTCCAATTGCTTTTCAAATAACTCGATGAATTTGCACTTTCTATATAGAGTCGATTATATTTTTCTACAGAATAAAGAGTCGAAGTTGTGAAGATTTGAATTAACAAAATGATTAAATATTTCACAAAAATCCCTTTGCAAGCTTTGCATCTAAAATTTAATGATAAACTTTACGGTGCACAACATTTGTGAATTCTATAAGTTTAGGATACTTTCTAATAACTTCCTGTAGATGTGGATTGATTTCATGGTTTAAATTAACAAAAAAAGAATAGGCAATAATATCAACAGTTCTCAATTTATCATCAATAAAAAATGGAGATCCCTCTAATAGTTCATTTAGACAACGAAGATCTTCTTCTAAAAAAAATAATACTTCTTCCTTTGAATGTCTTCCCGTTCCTTGTGCCCAAAGATTTTTGAGTACAGATTTTCTCACTAAATTTGGAACAAACAATTTAATTGGAGCTGGTAGGAACCCAAAAAATTCTTCTTTAATTCCTTCCCAACCTCGGTCATCAAGCCATCTGAAATAGAGCATGCACCAGTATAAATGATCTTCTAACACACGTGTTATAGCAGTTGACTTTGCAATTTGTTTTTCTGTTAGAGATTCATCTAGGTTAATTCCTAATGTTTCTTTCAAGTATTTTATGATGAGTTCACTATCAGCAATCACTTTATCATTATGTTTGATAAAAGGAAGTTTACCTTTTGGAGCAATTTTTCCAGGATTACCTTTACAAATTTCATCATTGTATTCAGTATTTGTTGCCTTTAAATATGTTTCTACTTTTAAACAAAATGGTGAGAAGTTTTTTATACTTGCATCTTTACGCATCCCAAATTTGACAAGATTGATCACATGCCCATCCTTTTTTAGAATTTATTTTTTTCTTGAGTCAAAATACTAACATATGTAGATATTTTGTCGAATTAACTTTTGATTATTTTTTTCATGGCCCTAAAGCTTAAGCTGATTGCTTGCTAAATCTATAAAACTTCTCACTCTTTTTGGAATATTTTTATGAGAAGGGTAGAGACATTGAACAGTTGTTTTTGCACTTCGCCATTCAGGTAAAATCCTCTCTAATGTACCTTTTTTGAAGTGTTTTTCTGCAAAAAAATCAGGCAACATCACAATTCCGACATTTTTTAGTGCCAAGGCCAAAAGCAACTGGAAATTATCACATACTATCGACGGAGTGTAGTCCAAATTTTTAAATTCTTTTTGCCTTTTCCAATCCTTAAAAGGAATAAAATGAAAATTTATAAGATCACTAATATCCTTTGGCCTTCCGTACATTCTGATATGGCCTGGAGTTGCGGCCAGTACTATTTCAACTTCTCGCATTTTTTTTTGAATAAGATTTGAATCCGCTAGTTTCCCTATTCTAAAGGCAACATCAATATCCTCTTTAATAATATCGACGAACTCATTGGTGATGAGTGTTTCAACTTTAACTTTCGGATTTATAGTTGAGTATTCATGGAGAATATCTGCTAGAAATGTTTGGGCCAAATCCTCAGGTGCTGTTAGCCTAATAACTCCTGACATATGATCAACTTGCTCTGAAAGAGCATTAATTTCAGCTTCAAGTTCTTCAATGATTCGGACCATTTTACGAAAAAATTCTTCTCCCGCTTTTGTAAGCATAGTTTGCCTAGTGGTCCGATGAACTAACTGTACAGAGAGTTCTTTTTCAAGCTTTGCAATTGATCTGCTTATTCTCGATTTCGGCCGTCCAAGCACTTTGGCAGTTTTTGTGAAACTCTTAAGTTCGGCCAGCTTTACAAATGTTTTAATTAGATTCAAATCCATAATTGTTCCATATATGAAACAGTGTATCTCAATCATGTCCTCTATTGCAACGAAAAGGTTTTAGGCATAATAGTAACAAATAGCTCATTTTATAGGAGGAACTATTATGAAAAAATTTGTTTTAATTGCTTTCTTACTTATTTCGTCAACTACTTTTGCAGAAGTAGACATCGCTAAAAGTAGCTTCACTTGGACGGGAACCAAAGTAACAGGAAAACATTCTGGTCATTTATCTCTTTCAAAAGCAAATCTAGAAATTGATAAGAATCAAAGAATTGTAAATGGAGAGTTCATTATTGATCTTAATACTCTAACTGTGACAGACTTAGAAGGTGAGTGGGCCGACAAATTTATTAATCATATGAAAAGTTCTGATTTTTTTGATATTGCTAAATTTCCAACAGCTAAGTTAGTTATTAAAGAAGATGATGGAAAACAAATTCAAGGTAATCTTACAATTCGTGGAAAATCAAATCCAGTGATAATTAAATATGATAAAAAGAATAAGACATATATTGGAACTTTAAAATTTGATAGAACAAAATTTGATATGAAATATGGTTCAGGTAGTTTCTTTAAAGGATTAGGAGACAAAATGATACATGACGAAGTGAACTTGGACTTTCAAGTCGTATTAAAATAGTTTTCAAAAATCCAAACAGGCGCAATATAATGATAGTTATAATGCGCCTTTAAAATAAAATATCTTATAAAACAATACTATTTTTACAAATGATGTTGTTAGCTTTTTGATTCTTGCGTGTGTGGAAAAAATTCTTGGATTTCTCCTATCTCATGTCCAACTTCAATTGGGACTCCAAGCTCAGAAATACTAAAGACAGATGAAGGTAAGTTTAAAGATTGTCGAAGTTTTTCCATCGTTGAAGGAACCACTGGGTAGAGCATAATCATTAAGTTTTTAAGAATATAGAAACAAGTAAATAATCCATCTGCTCTTTCTGCCTCAGGATGTCTATCATCATGTGGCCTATGGTTAACGAAAATTTTGTTAATTAGACGTGCATAATTTTCAAGCGCAAATAACATGTCTGAATATTGGGCCTTTTCCATAAACTTAACATACATTTGAATCATTTTCTTAGTTTCAGCAGCTGATTTTCCTACAAGTTTTCCTTGCGGAACTTTATTTTTAAATTTAGAGCGAGCTGCAGATATGGGCCTTTCAAAGGCCGCATTCATTGGGCCTGCAAGAAAATTATTTCTTTCATCAAATGTTTTAAAATCAAAATTGGATTGTTTCTTGTGTAAACTTAAAACTGATAAAAAATATCTAACCTGATCAGCACTATACCCCATGTCATCAATCAGTTGATCCCCTGTATAGAAATTTCCAGTAGACTTACTCATTTTTTGGTCATTGATCTGTAAATGATATAACGGAAAAACATCTGTTAGTTGAAGCTCTCCATCAATAGGAAGACGATGTTTATCATCTTGAGTTCCAAACCACATAGCTCCTTGCATGACTGTGTAGAAAAAGACGTTATCTACTCCGATAAATTGTGACACTTTTGCTTTAGGGTTTTTCCAGTACTGTTCATATTTTTCAATGCTCTTCCCTTTATTTTTTAAAGCGAGCTGTGTAAAAGAAATTGGGGCGATAAGCGATTCTGGCCAAACGTAAAAAGTCTTTCCCTTCATCTTTGGATCAACTTCAGTTGGCAAAGGTATCCCCCAATTGACATCTCTGGTAATTGAACGATAGGCCCAAGAATTGTTTTCCTCGCAGTGAATTTGATTTTTTTCAAAAATAGATTTAGTTGTTTCCAATTCCGATAATGAACCCACTTCGATTAATATATTTTTACCTGGAATATACTTACTTTTGTGCTTCGGTAGTTCTCCTTTAAGAGATTTAAATTTTTCTTCAAACTCTTTTGAAAATACTAGACCAGGAGTAACTGTTCCAAGAACCTCACTTAAAAGAAATTTTCTCCATGTTTTTTCCTTAGATTCAAACCAATTCTTAAGCTCGTCTGTTAATTGCCACATATCAAGCCACCAGTGATCAGTAGGTTTTAAAACTGGAACTCCTCCGCTAACCTTACTAATTGGATTGATAAGCTCTTTTGCCTCATAAGTTCCACCACAACTATCACACTCTTCACTATAGGCCCCATCTTTTCCACATTTTGGACACGTACCATTTATAAATCTATCAGGCAGAAAGAGGTTGGCATCAGGGTCGAACCATTGTTCACTCGTTTTCGTTTTAAGCATTCCATTTTTATAAAGCTTTATCAGGAAATTTTGACAGAAATTTTTATGAATTTCATAAACTTCTTCCCTAGAAGTTCCTGTATATATATCTAAGTCAATATTATAGTTGTTTAAAGTCCGAGTCTGCCCCGCATGAATTTCTCTTATAAAATCTTTGACATCTTTTCCAACGTTGCGAGCACTAATCTCACTTGTAGACCCATGATCGTCAGAGCCACAAATATGTAAGACATTTTCTTTTCCTATCAACATTCTATAGAATCGAGCATAGATATCCGAAGGGACATGTGTTCCAGCAAGATGACCAATGTGAAGTTGTCCATTTGCATAGGGCATTCCGGCGGTAATAAGCATCTTCTCCGGTTTATCTACTCTGCTTATAATTGTTTTTATTTCAGTTTGAAGTTCATTAAGGCCGTCATCGTTCATAAATTAAAACCATTTGTCCTGTACAATAAAGTTATTTGTTATCCTTAGCATATCTATACTTACAAAAAAATAAAATCCACAATGAAATATTAGGATAAAATATTAGACATCATGAGTCATTGTGGTCAAAAATATTTTTTATAGATAAAGCGCCTAGAATAAAAAACTGCAAAGAGTGTTGGATACAAAAACAGATCAACTAATTTATTTCCCGACGTGAAATCTATATCATCTTGAACTTCACTTACCGATGAATTAACCCTGTATACCTTGTGTTGATGAAACCAACTTTTCAGTGGAAAAGGCAACTTGATCCCTTGATCGATAAATACAAATTCTGAATCAGATTCAAAATTTTCGACAATTTTGCTAACCCATTCACTTGAAAATACCCAAAGTTTCAATTTCAAGTGAACTTCATCATCTTTCCTACATCCATCAAATCGTTCTATTTCTAAATTCACAAATGGTGGTTTTAGTTCCCGGAAAAGTAATTCATCAAATTTCGAAATGACGTTTTTAAAGTTTTTTGGAACCTGGGTTCTTATAAAAATTCTCATAAAAGTATATTAGCAGGGCCTACTTAATAACTCTAAAATAATCTATTTTTTAACTAAGAGCTCCGCATTGGGTACTGCGTTGGTCATTGCCATTCTGAATAAATAATGTCATGTATCAGAGATTGACTTTTTTTTGTTTTTCTTTACCAAAGGTGGAGTAATGGCCAACGATTCTCAAATTGTTTACACTAAAACTGACGAAGCACCAATGCTTGCGACTCAATCAT